>JAQVOZ010000138.1 GCA_028702365.1 Candidatus Omnitrophota bacterium
TGCTGACAATGGAGGTAAATATGTTTTCCCTGAGAGCGCGAATGTTAATTCTGGTAGCAATACTTTTTTCAATTCTTTATGGAATTGCAACCCTTATCATGTATTATCTTGGCATCCGCGGGTTTCTGCCCCAGGTTTTTCTTGCATTTGGCATGATTTTACTTCAGTATCTGATAGGGCCCAAAATGGTTGAGCTATCAATGCGGGTAAAATATGTAAATAAGGAAGAGGCGCCGTGGTTATTTGAAATAGTTGAAGACCTTGCCCGCCGGGCAAACATTCCTATGCCCAGAATAGGAATTGCCCACATAAGTGTTCCGAATGCTTTTGCTTTTGGAAGAAGCCTGAAGGATGGGAGAGTCTGCGTAACCAAAGGAATTATGGATTTGCTCGATAAAGATGAACTTCGCGCGGTATTAGGCCATGAAATGACCCATCTAAAAAGCAGAGACGTCCTTTTTATTACCTTGCTTTCAGTAATACCTCTTATTTTATATTATATTTTCTATCATTTTAGTTTTTACGGTTATTCTCGCAGGCGCGATAGCGGAGGCTCTGCGGCTTTAATAGGCGTTGCGGCATTTGTATTTTACTTTATTACTAATCTTCTGGTTTTGTATGCTTCTCGTATACGGGAATATTTTGCGGACAAAGGCTCTTTAGATTTGGGAAATTCACCATCCGTCATGGCAACAGCGCTTTACAAACTTGTTTATGGAGCAGCGAAACTTCCTAAAGAAAACTTGCGAGAGGTAGAAGGAGTAAAAGCCTTTTTTCTTAACGATTTATCCAGGGCAAAGAATGAAATATCGGATTTGGCCCAGCTTGATTTGGATAGAACAGGAACCCTTGACCCGTATGAACTACGCAGTTTAGCCCAAAAGAAGATAAATTTAAGCTTTGCAGATAAGGCTATGGAAATCTTAAGCACCCACCCTAATATGCTAAAGCGTATAAAGCAGCTTTCCGAGTATAACAAAGGGCAGAATAGCTAGTTTTTATATTAGCAGCCCTTTTTTTGCCGGTTTTTCTGTTGAAAAAGTTTATATTGACCCTAACCAGGATTTCTGCTATAATCCTATTTAGCTAAATTTTCTGCCTACGCTAAATGGCTCCGGCAGACAAACTTGCCTTCCCTTATTTTTTAACAGAAGCCTAAGGGTTGACAGAAAAACAATAAAAGGGTATTATATTATTATGTTGGCAAAGAATAAAAAGAAAAAACTAATTGAGAAATTTAAAGAGCATCCTCAGGATACCGGTTCGGCTTCAGTGCAGATAGCTTTACTTACCGAAAGAATTAATTATTTAACTGAGCATCTTAAAAAACACAAGAAAGACTTCCATTCCCGCCGCGGCTTGCTAATGCTTGTAGGAAGACGCCGCCGCCTTCTTAATTATCTCAAGAGAAAGGATCCTCAAGGGTATAGCGGAGTTGCAAAGGAACTTAACCTTAAATAAAATGGGCTTTTTCTTATCCCTTCCTAATTTGGGAAAAAATTCCTTAACATTTTCTACAGGAGATTGGGCTAAACAGGCAAACGGTTCTGTTGTAGTCACCTACGGTGAAACTGTTGTGCTTGCAACAGCCTGCATGTCGAAAGAACCAAAAGAGACCGACGGCTTTTTGCCGCTCACCGTAGAATATCAGGAAAAAACTTACGCAATGGGTAAAATTCCCGGCGGGTTTATTAAACGCGAAGGCCGGCCCAAAGATGAAGAAATACTTACATCCCGCCTCATAGACAGGCCGCTTAGGCCGCTTTTCCCGAAAGGCTTTACCAACGAAATCCAGATAGTAGCCATGGTTTTATCCTCAGATGGCAAAAATGACCCTGATATTTTTGCAATAACTGCTGCGAGTGCTGCTTTATTTATTTCAGACATACCTTTTTATAATCCGGTAGGCGCAGTCAGAGTAAGTAAAATAGAAGATAGTTTTATACTGAATCCTACCTACGAAGAGAGAGAAAAATCCGTCATGGACCTTGTTGTAGTGGGCACCGAGGATGATGTTGTAATGCTTGAGGGCGGATTAAAAGAGATTAGTGAGGCAGATGTGCTTGAGGCTATAAAATTCGCTCAACCCTTTATAAGAGAGATAGTTAACTTTCAGAAAGAACTAAGAAAGAAGGTAGAAAAAAAGAAAAAAGAAGTTGTGATGCATGAAATTGATAGCAGTTTATACAATTCTTTAAAAGACAAAATATTCAAAGAGCTCGAAGGGGTATATGGAATTGTCAGCAAAGAAGAAAGAGAAGCCGGCGTAAATAAAATTCTTGCTTCAGTTTGCGAAGGCCTCGTCAAAGAAAATCCCGAAACAGATTGCAGCAAGGTTAAAGAAGTATTTTTTACGCTGGAAGAAGAATTCGTGCGTAAAAAAATCGTTGAGGAAAACAAGCGCCCGGACGGACGCTCATTAAAAGAAATAAGAAATATAGATTGCAAGGTTGGAGTTCTTCCCTGTACGCACGGCTCGGCCCTGTTTACCCGCGGGCAAACTCAGTCACTTTCAACAACAACGCTTGGCACAAGCTCTGATGAGCAGTTTATTGAGGCGCTTGAAGGAAAAACGACGAAACGTTTTATGCTGCATTATAGTTTTCCTCCTTTTAGCGTAGGAGAAATAAAGCCCTTAAGGGGGCCGTCCCGCAGGGATATCGGTCACGGCGCCTTGGCGGAAAAAGCGCTCATTCCAATGCTTCCTCCAAAAGAAGTATTTCCTTATACAATAAGAGTAGTTTCTGAAATTTTAGAATCAAACGGCTCATCGAGCATGGCAACAGTATGCGCTTCTTCGCTTTCGTTGATGGACGCAGGTGTTCCCGTAAAAGCGCCGGTTGCCGGAATCGCCCTTGGCCTTATTACAGAAGGAGAAGAATACAAAATTCTTACAGATATTGCAGGGGTTGAAGACCACTACGGAGATATGGATTTTAAAGTTGCCGGGACACGTGACGGTATAACAGCTATACAGCTGGACATAAAAATAGGCGGCCTTACATATAAGATGATTGAAGAGGCTTTAGCTCAGTCAAAAGAAGCAAGGCTTTTTATTTTGGAAAAAATGGATAAATCTCTTTCTCTTCCAAGAGAAATAGTCTCAAAATATGCGCCAAAGATAAAATCATTCAAGATAGACCCGGATAGAATAGGCGCTGTTATCGGCCCGGGAGGAAAATTTATAAGAAGGCTTACCAGCGAATATAATGTTACAATAGATATCGATGATGAAACAGCTACCGTGTCTGTTGTTGCAATGGATCTGGATAATTTGGAAAGAGCAGCCAAGCAGATTATGAATATGGTAAAAGACATAGAAGTTGGGGAAATATTCGAAGGAAAAGTTACCCGAATCGCAAACTTCGGGGCTTTTTGCGAGATTGTCCCAGGCAAACAGGGCTTGGTGCATGTCTCCGAAATTTCCGACTCTTACGTAAAAGATGTAAGTGACGTTTTAAAAGAAGGAGATATTGTTAAGGTAAAGATAATAGGCATTGATTCGCAAGGCCGCATTAATCTTAGTATAAAACAAGCGCAATGAAATGAAGCGAGCCCCTGATTTCTTAAAAAATAGCGCTTTAATATATGCCTCGATATTCATAGCTTTATCAATAGTATTAGCTTTAAGCCTCTTTTCGTACACCTCGAAAGATATCGTTTTTCTTAGCCAGCCCGCTCCAAAATCTACACAAAATATCATCGGAATAGCCGGAGCGTATCTTGCCTTTACTCTTCGATTTTTATTCGGAAGAGCCTCCTATTTTATCCCTTTTTGCCTTTTGTGCCTTGGGCTAGCTAAAATCGGAATTTTACGTTTCTACGGCATAAGTAAGAGCAAAACAATAGATACAATTTCTTCTTTAATATTTATTGTTTCGCTTTCAGCCTTTATGGGGCTGTTATTTGCAAGAGCAGGCATGGGATGGGAATATTCAGATGGTGTTGTCGGGTTTTATCTGGCGCAATTTTTTGAAAGTTACCTTGGATTTTCCGGTTCTTTGATTGTGCTTAGCCTGATTCTTATAATAATGAGCCTTTTGTTTTTCGGTTTTTTCTTTGTAGACGTTTTTAAAGGCGCAAAGTTTGCCTATTGTGCGATAAGTGAATTTATAGCTGAAAGAAGAGCTGCAAAGATAGAAACCAACGGCGATTTTGTAATTGCCAAGAAAAAGAAACCAAAGGCCATTGAGGATGAGGATGAAAAAGAAGAAAAAAAGCCCGAGATAAGAGCGCGAGCCGCAATAAAACCGGAAATAAAAATGTATACTCCGAAGGTAAATCAGCCGCAGTCGCAGGCCGCCAGGATAGACAACGATAAACTTGTTAATAAGGAAGAAATAAAAAAACAAATAGATGAACTTAATCCGGACAATGCCAAAACGTTTGATCCAAAGACTTACAAACTGCCTGCCTTGAGCCTTTTAAAGGTGCCGCCTTCGCTTGATTACCGTGAAGTAAAAGAAGATATTGAGGCGAGCATAAAAAACCTTGAAGAAACGCTCGCTGATTTTGGCGTTGAGGCAAAAGTTGTAAGCGTCCAGAAGGGCCCGGTTGTGACAA
>JAQVOZ010000139.1 GCA_028702365.1 Candidatus Omnitrophota bacterium
AGACGCAGACATGCCGGTGAAAATACTTGCCAAGATAAAAGACAAATTTACTTCCAAGGCTACTTTCAAAGCTGATAAATTTTCCGAGAAAGCCAAAAAAATTATTGAAGATGCCGGAGGAAAAACGGAATGTTTGAAGCGGTAAAAAATGTTTTTAAGATAGAAGAGTTAAAGAAAAAAGTCCTTATAACTCTTGGCCTTCTTATAGTATACAGAGTGGGTTGTTATATTCCAACCCCCGGCATAGATACTTTTGCGCTTAATAAATTTTTTGAAAACCTTGCTAAGACCCAAGGGCAAACTCTTCTTGGTATACTGGGTATTTTTACCGGCGGCGCTTTGGACCGTTTGAGTATATTTGCTTTGGGAGTTATGCCGTATATTTCAAGTTCAATTATAATGCAGTTATTAACTGCAGTAATTCCTGCGCTTGAAAGGCTTGCGAAAGAGGGTAAGGCCGGCTACGAAAAGATAAATCAATATACAAGATATCTGACTTTTTTTCTCTGCATAGTCCAGGGTTTATTCCTTGCGATGTGGCTTGAAAATGCTAATAATTTCCAAGGTATCAGTATGGTCCATGACCCTGGAATTGTTTTTAAGGTTATCACAGTACTCACGCTGACTTGTGGAACCGTTTTTATCATGTGGCTCGGAGAACAAATCCAGGAAAGAGGAATAGGCAATGGCATATCTCTTATTATTATGACAAGTATTATTTCAAGAATACCTTCTTCACTTACCCAGTTGTATCTTTTATATTCTCCTTTCGATGCTTCCAAGAGGCAGATTCCCGCAACTACGCTCATTGCTTTGCTTGTTTTGTGGGTTTTGGTGGTCATGGCAGTTATACTTTTTACGCAAGCGCAAAGAAGGATTCCTGTCCAATATGGAAAGCGCGTAGTTGGAAGGCGTGTTTACGGCGGGCAGAGCACGTATCTGCCGATAAGGGTGGATATGTCGGGCGTTATCGCTATAATTTTTGCTCAAAGCGTTATCCTTTTTCCGGCAACTTTGGCAACATTTCTGCCGAAAAAATTTGCAATAGTAAACTTTCTGCAGACGCTTCTTCAGGAACGCGGCCTCTGGTATAACCTGGTTTACGTTATGCTTATATTTTTCTTTATGTATTTTTATACAGCTATAGTCTTTAATCCTTCGGAAATATCCAATAACCTTAAAAAATACGGCGGTTTTATTCCCGGTATAAGGCCGGGCAGGACTACCGGAGAATATCTTGATTTTGTTGCAACCAGAATTGTTTTTGTCGGAGCTTTATATGTATCGTTAGTTGCAATTTTTCCTAATTTTATTATGAATATATTCAATGTCCCAAGCTACGCGCTTGCATCGTTTTTCGGCGGCACAACGCTTTTGATTATGGTTGGTGTTATCCTTGATACGATGAAGCAGATAGAAGGCCAGCTCATGGTTCGGCATTATGAAGGCTTTATAAAAGGCGGCTCTTTAAAAGCAAGGCGTTAATTTAAAAAAAGGCAACAAGTGAAAATAATTCTTTTTGGAGCACCAGGTTCAGGCAAAGGCACCCAGGCAATAGTTCTTAGCGAGAATTATAAATTAAAACGCATATCGTTGGGTGATATTTTCAGAGAAGAGGTAAAAAAAGATAGCCCTCTTGGAAAAGAAGTAAAAAATTATATGGAAAAAGGATTACTGGTTCCGGATACTTTGGTTTCAAAGGTAGTCGAAGAAAATCTTAACGAAGAAAATTTTATACTTGATGGCTATCCGCGCAATCTTAACCAGGCAAAAACCCTGGATGCGATTTTGGAAAAAAAAGGCGCGAACATTGATGCTTTTATCTACCTTGAGGTGGATGAGCCGACGATTTTGGAACGTCTTACTAAAAGGCTTGTCTGTAAGAAATGTGGAGCAAATTATCACCTGATAAATATGCCTCCTAAAAAAACAGGCCTGTGCGATAAATGCAGCTCTGAGTTAATCCAAAGAAAAGATGATACGCCTGAAGTTATCAAAAAACGCTGGGAAGTTTTTCTAAACGAAAATAAAAGTTTATTGGAATATTATAAGAAGAAAAAGAAACTTGTTGCAATAGATGCGCGTGGCGACAAGGATATAGTTTTGGCACGAATAAAAGATAAGTTGTCATGACAGGAATGCTTTCGAGCGAGGAAATCGCCTGCATGCGGCAGGCAGGCCGCGTAGCAGCTCTTATCTTAAAAAAACTTGGAAAGTGTGTGCGGCCAGGTGTCGCAACAAAATATATCGAAGAAAGTTTTGACAGCTATCTTAAAGAATACCCCGGGATGGAATCAGCATTCAAGGGGTTTATGGGTTATCCTGCATCTTTATGCGTATCCATAAACGATGAAGTTATACATGGTATCCCTTCGGATAAACGAGAAATTCGCGAAGGGGATTTAGTCAGCATAGACTTAGGAATTAAATATAAAGGGCTCTTTGTAGATACGGCATACACTTATATCGCGGGCCGCGCCGGAAAGGCTGCCAGGAAACTTGTAAAAGCGTCTTTAAAGTCGCTTTACGCAGGTATAAAAAAAGTAAAGCCACAGGCAACCATCGGAGATATAGGTTCTGCCGTACAAAACTTTGTCGAAAGCCAAGGGTTTGCGGTTGTAAGGCAGTTCGTAGGCCATGGCATAGGAAGAGCGTTGCATCTTCCTCCGGAAGTACCTAATTTCGGTATACCTGGCGAAGGCGATAAGCTTTTTGAGGGTATGGCTATTGCGATTGAGCCAATGGTTACAGCCGGAAAGTACGATGTTGTTGTGGCTGGCGATGGCTGGACTGCCAAAACAAGAGACGGTTCGCTTTCTGCTCATTTTGAGCACACTATAGCCATAACAAAAAAAGGTCCTTTGATTTTAACTAGGATATGAAAGAAGAATTGATAGAAGTTGAAGGAGAAATTGTAGAAGCGCTTCCTAATGCTATGTTTCGGGTAAAACTTGATAACGGCCACATTGTCCTTACGCATGTTTCCGGAAAAATGCGTATGCATTTTATAAGAATTCTTCCGGGAGATAAAGTAAAAGTTGAACTTTCTCCTTACGATTTAACAAGGGGAAGGATAACTTACAGGTATAAATAAAAGAGCAGAAATATGAAAGTAAGAAGTTCAGTAAAAAGGATTTGCGAAAGGTGCAAGATTGTAAGAAGAAAAGGCGTTGTGCGGGTTATTTGCAAGAACCAGAAGCACAAACAAAGACAAGGATAATAAAAGTGTACAGTTAACAGTTCACGGTTTACAGTATGCAGCAAAAAGTTTTGAACAGTAAACTGTACATTGTAAACTACCGAACGAAGTGAGGTAAATATGCCAAGAATTCTCGGTGTTGATATTCCAAAAGAAAAGAAAATAAAAATTGCTCTTCAATATCTTAACGGTGTGGGGCCTACCAATTGCTTTCGCATTCTTTCTGCTACGGGTATAGACCCTGAAAAAGAAGCAGGAACCCTGACTGATGAAGAAATGTCAAAATTAGTTTCGTATATTCAGGCTAACTATAAAATAGAAGGTGAATTGCGAAGAGAGATAACGCAGAACATAAGAAGGCTTGTTGACATAGGCTGTTATCGTGGCTCTCGCCATAAAAAAGGTCTTCCGGTGAGAGGCCAGCGTACAAAGTGTAATGCCAGAACGCGCAAGGGCCCAAGGCCAAGAGTCGGCGGAGTTAAGAAGAAAGGGGAATAATCGTAAAGGAGTGTTATGGCGAAACAAAAAAGAGAAAAGAAAAAAAAGATTCATTTGACTTCAACCATGGGCATTGTCCATGTGAAATCAACATTCAATAATACTATAGTGACAATCACGGATTTTTCCGGAAATACCCTGGCTTGGGCGTCAGCTGGTACGGTTGGTTTTAAGGGAACAAAGAAATCAACTCCTTATGCGGCCCAGATAGCTTCTTTTGATGCTGCAAAAAAGGCAAAAGACGCCGGCCTTACCGATGTTGAAGTTTTAGTAAAAGGCCCCGGGCCCGGGAGGGAGGCAGCAATACGCTCTATACAGGCAGCAGGATTAAATGTAAAAAAAGTAAAAGATGTAACGCCTTCTCCGCATAATGGCTGCAGGCCGAGGAAGAAGAGAAGAGTATAAACTTAACGAAGCGAGGTTAGAATATGGGAAGGAATTTAGGATCAAAATGTAAATTATGCAGACGGGAAGGGATGAAACTTTTCCTTAAAGGCACACGCTGCTCAATGGAGAAATGTGCTTTCTCAAGACGGCCGACACCTCCGGGAATGCACACAAGGGTGTCTTCTAAGCCTTCTTATTACGCATTGCAGCTAAGGGAAAAACAGCGGGCAAAATGGATGTATGGAATGCTTGAAAAACAATTTAAAAGATTTTTCAAGGTTGCAACTAAAACAAAAGGAGCAACCGGCAGAGCGTTGTTGCAGCTTCTTGAACGAAGGATAGACAACGTTATTTTCAGAATGCTGTTTACTACCTCGCGGGAAGCGGCCCGGCAAATGGTTTTGCATGGGTTTGTTTTTGTTAACGGTAAAAGGGTGAATATCCCTTCTTATATTGTAAACGCAGGCGCTACCATAG
>JAQVOZ010000140.1 GCA_028702365.1 Candidatus Omnitrophota bacterium
CTTCTTGAATGCTTGGATTAGAAAAATCACCTTCTATCAACTCGAATCTGCCGCGGGCTGCCTTAATAAGAGGCTCCAGTTTACGATATTTGTCTTTTAAAATCATTATAACTTCAGGTTTATTTTCTATAGCGACAACTTTTGCCCCTGAAAGTGCGGCAATAAAAGAAAAACCTCCAAGCGGCCCGGTTCCTATGTCCAAAAACGTATCGCCGGGTTTTATGCCTAGTTTGCCTACAGTATCCTTTCCTCTCTCCAGCATCAAACTTTTTTTATAAATTCCATCTCCGTCAAAGACGCGGTCTTTTCTCTGCCAATCCCATAAAGTATATTTATCATCCGGGCCAGGGTGGACAAATAATTGCCTTATCTCGTTTTCTATGGCGGCCTCAATGAATTGTTTCTTGCTCGCCGATGAGCTGGCATGTTTTTCCGCACTTAAGAACTCCCTGGGGAAAGACGGCAATCCAAGCTCTTTACACAAATCATTTATTTCCGAAACTATTCTTTGATTTTTAGAAGCATATTCCTTAAGCTCACCAGGCATAACTCTATATCTGTCCGAAATGATGCGTTCAAGTATACTTAAAAGGCTCTCGTGGTTACCCTCAAAAACTTCTGGTTTAATATTAGTTATAAGTACTGGATCGGCAAAAGATTCATAAAGTGCCCTGTGGTAATCTTTCGGCCAAAAACCGAGAGCTCGTTTGTCTGAACAATGCACCCACCCCGTAGGGCGCCATTCATTCCTCAAAGAATCAAAAACTAATTCCTCTTGCCTAAGAAAATTTCGAATCGGGGCTAAAAGCTCAATTAACGCCATATACTTGTTTCTTCTTCTGAGAGCTTTTTTCGGAAGTTCTGTCGGAATTCTTTCAGCATTAAAATAGATATGAAACATTGTCGCGTCTTTACCTTCGGGGCGTTCAATCGTAACTTTTCCGCCTAGATATTCTTCAATGTGTTCCTTTATTGTTGCCAAGCCCGCACCTTTACCGCCCATACTTAGGTTCCGAGAACCAACGTCAGCATCATTGCTTTTCTGCTTGTTGCTCAAAAACCTGATAAATAAGAATTCTTCTAAAGACATTTTTTCAATACAAGCCAATGCTGTGCTTGGCGGTAATCGTTCGTATACACCGGCATTCTCCTTAAGAAATCTGGCCGGAATCATGTTCTCGCCAATAAAAATGTCCTCTCTGGCAACACATAAACCGGCAGTGTCCCTTTTACGCCACACCAGCCCTTTGTTTGCGTAGTCTATAAGACGGTTTTTCAATGCTCTCAATTGCTCATCAGTTATCCTTCCCGGATTCACAACGTTTAAACGGAAAAGGCCGACATGCTTACTCGGTTCAAGTTGCGTCAAAGACACCTTTGCTGCCCCATTTTCTCTCTGCAAGACAACAAAAAGAGCATTCTGAAGTAATTCATAAAGAGCATTTGCCAATATTGTTTCCGGATAGAAAACCGGTTTATCGTGAGCATAAATTTTTAAACTCCATTCCAATCTCCTGCCATAGCGAATCAAACCTTTCCGCTTGCCTTTAAGGCAATCTCTCAGGCGCGTTCCTATTAGCTGCTTCATGGCGATTGCAGGGGTAAAATATCCGATAAAAATATCCGGGAGGAAATTTTTTTGAGTAGCTTTCGAAGCTTTTACCACCGGTACAAAATCCGCTGTGGCCGGGGAGGAAAAATCTGTAGAGGGTCCATCCCCGGGCTTAACGATGACGGAAGAACTGGCGCGGGTAACAACGGGTAAAGCTCTTTTTTCTACGACGGCTCGCAACCCTTTTATTTCTGATGCGTTGATTTCTCCGGCGGCAATAAGCGCTTCGGCGTCTCTTCTGATACGCAAATACTCCTGCCTGGAATAATTGCGGCCATAGACATGCGCGCTAATTTCCGGAATAGTAAGCTTGCCGTTGCCTTTATTTTTTCTGGCAAAGGCTACAATACGTTGCCTTCTCACGGCAACAATGTCATAGCGTGTTTCAATAACATCAGGATCGAGTTTACGCGCGGCTACCAACGCTTTTACATCTGTCCTTACAGTTTTTCTTTGCTCGTTGGTATAATCGCTACCGTAAATCTGAGCGGTAATATCGGGGATAGTTGGTCTTATCTTGCTTACCTGCGAATGCTTTATTATTTTTACTATTTTCCCCTGCTGGCTGGCAATAGCTTGTTTTTCTCTATGGCTGCGTTCTCCTACTATCACATCGTAAGGGCGTATCACGCCGCTACGTTGCAAAACGCAAACGTCTTCCCAAACGCTTCTATATTGCTTTGGCGTATAGCTGTCATCATAGATATGTTTTACTATATCCGTCATAACAACTGGCGCATCCACGCGATGAAGTATAACGAATCTTTGTACTTTAGTGCGCTGCTGGTTAAATACATCTGTGGCCCGCCGGCTTTTACGCTGGATACGCAGGTATTGACGCAACTCTTGCAGGGACTTTTTTAAAAACGCGTCCACTCTTTCTGAAGGAATACCGCTGAAAGCTGCGATTTCATTTATCGTTTCAGCACCATCAACAAATATTGCCTCAGCTATGCGCTGGTGCGTAGGCAGATGCTCATCTTTCGCCTGCGAGCACGTTGACGGCTCTGAAAATTTGATACCGTTGGGAAAATACGCAGTAAGCGCGGCATCCATAAGTCTTTCTTTAAGCTTTGTCCGCGCGGAAGCCAAAATTCCACCCACATCATACGGCCTGACAATAACAGCCTCATCAGCCTGGCGCCTGATTGCCATAAGTTTTTTAGCCTTAATTGCATCTTCCCAGCGGATACGTGCGTCAAGGCACCACTTAATTGCTTCTTGTTCCCGAAGAGTTAAATCATTTATAAATTCTCCAATTTCTTCCAAAGCAGGCCTTTTAAGTAATGGCGCTAATTTCATCCAGGCTTGCCGGCGCATTTGACGCATTTCTTTTATCGGAGCAAAGTGGCTAAAGCCATGGACAGCTGTTTGCGCTTTCTCTTTCTCAGTTAAAAATCCATTACCTGTCACCAGGGCAGTTTGCGATTGCGCATCAAGCTTTAATAACAAACTCTCAGAAATGGTCAGTGTTTTATTGCCGCCGGTTGCGGCTGAAATAATCTCAAAAACTTCTTCTGGCTTGGCCCCAAGGATGTCACTACGGCTAAACTTAGGCTGCTTGCTGCTCTGTCGTTCATACACCAATGTATTAGGATATTTTTTACGCAACTTTAAATTGTCAATTTCTTGAGTAACATGCCGTTTTGTAATAGTGTGGCCGCGGCCTGTAAGCATACTGGCAATGTCACCGGCGCTGACTTTAGTGCTGCCGGGGTCTCTGGATAATTCATCAAGTAATTCTACAATCAACGCTCTTTTCGTAGGAACGCTGGAAGTTTCACCTGCATGGCTTAACCGGTTAATGCGCTGCCGGCTTTGACGCAACTCTTGCGCTGAAGAACTGGCTTGTTTTACTTTTCCCTCCGGCAAGGACCCGTTAAGCGTTTTTTTCCTGGCCACAACAACATCTATAGGTTTTTGTTTATATACAGTGGTATGCAACCACACAGAATATTTACCTTGCTTATGCTCAATTCCATTAAACTGACCGCATAAATCAATTGCTTTCTTTACAGCCATAATGTTTTGGTTATGGTCAGAATTTCTCCATCCTCTTGAGGCATCCTTAAAATAAACATTGTCAGTAAAAGCTGTAAATAAAATCCCTTCCGGTTTAAGAAGTCCGGCTATTTGGGTAAAAAAACTTTGCAAGTTATCAACATAACCTAATCCGTTTGTGACAATTACTGCATCAAAGTAGTCTTGCCATTCTTGAGGGAATTTAGCGCTGTTAATATCCATTATTTTATATTTGCATTTTCCTTTAAGCCTTTTATTAGCCATAAGCTCTCCGGAATTTAATCCTACGCCGACAATTTCTTCGGCAGATTTCGCCACGCAAGCAGGCAAATATGTAAATCTTCCGCTCATTAAGTCTAAAATTCTGAGGTTTCTCGAAATGCCTTTGGCTTTGGCATATGCAGTTAATACCGATTGGGCTTCTTTGACAATAAACCTCGCTGCCTCCCGGGATAAATAAGGATATAATCTGGTTTCCCAGATAAAACGAGACGACCTGTGGCGGAATAAATCCGAAAATTGGCTTTGGTGAGAAGGGGCAACCAGTGCGGCCGTGGAAGAAATTGTGCGTATTTTTCCTGGCTGACCAACACAATCAGCCGGTTGCAGTCCGGGCCGGGAAGTTTTTTTAGTAATTTTTGAAGTTTCTGCTGCCGGAGTAAAATCCTCTGTCGCGACCGGGTAAAAACCTGTGAGGGCTTTTCTTCTGGCTTCAAGGCTAGAAGAACTGGCGCGGGTTTTAGCGATATCCTGTTTTTGCTGTCCTGGGTGCGGCAAATGGTAAATTACCGGTAAACCAAAAACCAACACTTTATACTCCCAGGGCTTAAGCCGCAAATAATCCTGAGCAACAAATTGTATATTATTTGAAATATCTTTTATGGCTCCCCGGCCGCAATTACGCACAAACCATTCTTTG
>JAQVOZ010000141.1 GCA_028702365.1 Candidatus Omnitrophota bacterium
TTCTTTTTTTGAATCACCCTATCGATAGCCGCCTGGTCATCGATTGCACCCTTAAAGGTGGTTCCCATGGCAATAACCACCAGCGCTGGCTTTGAAGGGTCAAGCGCTTTTTCAAATTCACTTATAATCATCTTTCCGGATTCATCAGCCTTGATTAAACGTAACTCCAGATTTTGCAGATCTGCCAGCTCCTTTATGGAATAATGCGCTTCTTCCGAAACATAACAAATCGGAAGCATCTCAGTCTGGCTTAAAAGCTGTTTCACTCCGAAATACATCCCATGCATATTCCCATCAGTGCCGCTCATAGTAACTATCCCCCAAGCCTCGTCTTTAGAAAATCCATATAGCGGGGCGAAAAAATCAACTACTTCGTTTTCGAATTCATGGGTATTCATGGCGATGATGCCGGACTTATTGGGGTCGCCAACATTATTCATTGAAACCTCATAGAGCCTGGAGGCAAGATACCATTTATAGAATTCCTTAAGGCCGGTATTTTGATTAACCGGATAACCCACCATTCTTTTCTGCAGCCCGTGCATTTGCTTTGCAAACTTATCCAGGCGCTTAAGAGGAATTTTGTCTGAAAATATTTGGGTAAAGCATAAAAAAATGAAGATAGCTGCAAGGGCCAAAGCTATAATACCTATTTGAGTTTTATTTTTAAAAATTTTCTTCATTTAACGTCTCCCTTTAATGAAGCGCTTCTTTGATTTTCAATTTCCGGCGCGGTTATGCCCGGATGCCGGTAACGCTTCCTACCTAATGTTGACTTTTTATACTGAATCGCTTCAACCGGGCACCACTGAAGACAAGCCATGCAATGCTGGCAATGAGTAAGCCATTTGGGTTTGCCGGAGACAAGCTCAATATTTTCTACCGGGCAGACCTTGGCGCAAAGCCCGCATTTAATGCAATCTTCAGTTGCCCAAAAATTTTTTCCGCTTAAAGGAATTTGTTTTGTGCCGCTTTTATACAATAATTTATTAAGAAGAAAATTAAACAGGTATGGTTTTTCCTCTATTATTCCGCGTTTTTGTTGTTTTACTGCCTGAACGATTGTGGCCATGCGTAATTTTTCTTTTTTAAATAGTTCTTCCTGCTTTTCCGGCGGTATAGCTCCATACAGCGGAGTATAATTGCCGGGCATAAGCACAGAAAAACCAGCGCTAAGCAAAAGCCCGCGCTGTTTAAGTATTTCTCTGGTTTGTGTATGCGCCAGGCCCGGAAGGCCGCCAAGTGTAGCAACTGTAAAAATATAAGCCTGCTCTTTTACTTTTATTTGTTTTAGAAAATCTCTGACGATGAGCGGAAGGCCAAACATATACACAGGATAAACAATTCCAACAACATCAAAAGGCTGTTCACGCTCATCCTTAAGCGCTTTAGTTATCGGAATGATTTGCGCGCTGTTAAGGTTATTTGCAAGGTCCTTGGCTACGGCAAGAGAGTTACCGGTTGCGGAAAAATAATAAATGGCTGTAGTCATTATTGGTTACCTCCTCAATTTAAAATATTGCGGAAAATGGTTTTTCGTTAATGTTGAAACACCTTTTTGATGGCTATGTCTACTAATGAAGGGTCCCAGTTATGCCGTAAAAGTTCTTCTTTGATATTATGGGAACTTATACCTTGCGATTTTTTCACAGCTATAAAAGTAATTAGAATTTCTAAATTATATTCCTGAATTTTATCAAGCATAGTTATCGTAGCGCATTCTTTATCGCCCCGGTTTAAAAAATAAGCAATTAGGGCAAAAATTAATGGCATAACTAAAATAAAAATAGCTCCGGCAAATAAAGATAACTGGGTGCGGCCCAAAATATATGCAGCGCCGCCCCAGAAACAATCGAAAAGATAATGCGCTGCTATCAGCGGGATAATCCCATATTTTAAAAATATAAATCCAAAAAATAAACCAATAAGGCTTACTTCAAGGACTCTAAACCATACCGGAAATATTACATATCCGGTATGCCCAAGGCCCCACAATAACGAAGTTAGTATAACGGCAGCTACTGCATTTTTGAATAACTTCTTTGTCAGGCTTATTCCGAAAAGCCGAAATATTATTTCTTCATTAAAGCTTGCGGTGAAACTTAGCGCAAATACGCTAAGCAGCGGCACATAAGCAGAAGAAAACTGGGCCAGCTTAAACCATTCCCTCCAAACACCCAAATACCTCTGCCCAAGATAAAACGAAACTGCCTGCAGCCCTAAAGTTATAATTGTTATGATATAGCCGAGCATTACGGACTTGCTTATGTTTCTATTAAAAAAGTTTGCTTTAATGTAATGCAGGAAAGAAATATGTTTGTTTTTGGGAAAAACTTCATTGGATAAAAATTCCCCGGCAATAGCAGGCATAATAAAACCGATGAACAACAAAAGAATATTTAAAGCCGCCCGCGTTAAATGAAGCCCGATAAACGATGACATCCGCGTGCTGGTTGGATAGGCCATTAAAACATCCTGCAAACCGTTAAAAATGTCGGCAAAATTAATTATCGCAATAGCCAGCGCTAAATAACAGAACCATTTTTTTACGGGCCGCGCGATTACATCATATCGCCTTCGAAGGACAATATTGACGGAAACCATCGTCAAAAGCACTAAAAGAATAAAATAGAAATTATGAAGATACTTTCCTATGATTAACTGGTTTTCGGCATAGCGCTGGAAGCTTTCCGGAACTTCCAGCCTATTCTTATAACATTCTCTTATCTCATTACCCGATACCGTAACACCTGCAAGCAGGTTGGCTGTACCCTGGCCTTGCTTCCAGGGTATATAAATACCTTTTTTCTTCCATGAAAAAGAATAATCTGTCCTGTTTTCAAACCGCTCTGCCCTTTTTTCATCAAAATCATATTGCGCAAAATCAAACCCGTAGTTATTTTTTAAAAACTCCTCTGCTTTTTCTTTTGCGGCGCTTTCTTCTATCGCCGGCCTTGCTTCTATATCTTCTATCAGATGCATAAAGCTTAAAATATCCCCGCTCCTGGGGCTGACCATTACAATATAACCCTCTTTCTCTAATTCCTTAAAGAATCTTATTTGCCAAAAGAATAAATCATAATTGTGTTGTTTTATAAAATCTTCTTCCCCTTTCGCGCCCAGAGTTATTTGCAGATAACGGTTGAACCAGGCATCCACATCAAAGATGATTACCTTTGAATATTTTTTGGTATCTATGCCTTTTGAATTAAGATAGCTTTCAGCCGCGCTTATAGCTTTTTGTTTATCTATTGATAAATTTAGGAAGGAAAAATGAGGATATTCTAATTTCTGCCAGAAACCAAAACAAAGAAATGCCGCCAGAATAAAAACGAACCATTCTTTGGCTTTTAAATTCATATCTTACAAGATAGATGTTTAGGCGGCGGGTTGAATAAAATAGTAATTTTTGAAACTATCTTTCGCACAAAGTTGACATAGCATAGCTTTGAATGAGCATATCATTTTTCTAGCTGCGAAGCGGCCGTATCCGGGCTGTTCCAGGAAAATATCCTGTTTAAGAGCAGGATATTTTCCTGGCATATTCTCCGCTTCGCGGAGCCTCTCCCGAAACGTACTTCGGTTGTCGGGCCAGCCGGACATGATTATCCTTGATTTCAGTTTTTATCCGATTTCTTTTCTACTATTTACTCGCAAGGCTCACGTTAACTGCGCGTTTGCCTTTGGGATTTTGTTCAACTTCGAAAGTAACTTCTTCCCCGCCGGTTAAACTTTCAAATGTAATGCCCACAAGATTGTTCTTATGGAAAAATACATCTGTGCCGTCGCTATCAGTTATAAAACCAAAACCTTTCTCGAGAACCAATTTCTTAATCTTCCCTGTATGCATTTCGAACCTCCATTTAATGAGACTTGCAATCCCCCATACTCCCTGCATGAAAAATTGCCTAGTCGAACACGACACCCTACAGACGCCCTACGGGCAGCCTACTGGGTAGTCGAATTATCCTCAAACAAAGCAAATAAGGCTGAATTTGTATTGAAATAAAGCTTAGTGGTATTCTACTGCAGAAAAAAGGTATGGTCAAATGATTAAGTATTGTGTCCCCGGAATTAGCCCCTACATCGGCTTTCCTGCAAACAATGAATAAATGAAAAATCCCACTGCGCCTATTAATAAAAGTATCACTATCCACCCCACTGTTAACATTCCCGGGCTAAGAGGCACGAAAAAATGATACCATTTATCTCTTGTAAGAACATCTGCCTGATCATTAATTCTTATCTTTTTATCAGTTAAAACCTGGGCAGCATCTAAAATCATCGAAAAAACATAGAAAAGAAAACAAACCAAAGCAGGGAAATATGCATGGTCAGCATCTCCGCTCTGGATTAACCAGATTGCCGAAATAAGTGTCATAACAAAGAATATCAAAAAGATAACAAGCCTTATCCTGCACAATCTTTTTTCGTTTAAAGTAGCCGGCCTAATCCAGTGTTTTTCACTATGCATTTTAAACACTCCTTTCTATT
>JAQVOZ010000142.1 GCA_028702365.1 Candidatus Omnitrophota bacterium
CGGTGCGTTATTGCAAACTTTTTTCTGCAAAAGCATATTGAAAGCTATTTCGTCAAAACGTATGTGCCCCGGACCTTCAACCATAACCTGGACACCTTTACGCCTGCATTTTTTAACAAGTTCACCCAAAACCATTAACTCGGAAATCTGAAGCTCGTCACTTGAATCTGCTATCGCGCCGGGCCTTAACGCGTCCCCCAGGCTTAGTACGATATTATATTGTTTAGCCAAATCTAATATCTTGTCAAAATTCTCGTAAAAAGGGTTTTCGCGTCCGTTTACATGCATCCAGCGCGTCATTATCGCTCCACCCCTGCTTACTATTCCGCCAACGCGTTTTTTCTTGGCGATAATTTTTAAAAATTCCCGGATAATTCCTACGTGTATAGTGAAAAAATCTACTCCGTCTTGGGCCTGAGAGCTTAAAACATCCCAGATATCATCAAATGTCATCGCCTCAAAACCGCGATGCCTGCTTTCCGCCTTTACCGCAGCTTCATAGATAGGCACTGTGCCAAGCGGAACAGGGCAGCTATTTAATATCTGCCGGCGTATTTGCGCGAGATTGCCGCCGGTACTTAAATCCATAATAGTATCTGCCTTACATTCCAAAGCAACTTTAAGTTTCTTCAGCTCTTCGTTTATGTCTGACCTTTCTGTAGATGTGCCAAGGTTAGCGTTAACCTTTACTTTAAACCCTCCCCCTATGGCAGGAGGAATTATCTGCCTCTTCGAATTAACAGGGATAACAACATGGCCTTTTTGCAACTGTTTTTCAAGAAAGTTTAAACTTACTTTTTCATTCTGCGCTATCTTTTTCAAAAAACTTTTTTTAAACATTTTTGCCCTTCCTTAATGATGTAAAACTTTTTTCAAGTGAATAAATATCATAGCGGATTTTTTTAAGCAGTTTTACCTGTGGTGCGGAAATTATTTTGAAAAACTCCTCAAGCACTCTCACTGACTCTTTTGCCCTTTGCAGGTTAGCGTAAAGAATATCATCTATCGTTTTTCTGTCAAATTCCAAAACATCAGTTTTTTTGCCCAAATCAGATTCTGAATCGCGCGAAAGAACCGCTTCCTTAAATATCTTATTTACGGTTATTTTATCTAATGCGTGGCGCAACGCCCTTGCCTCTTTCCTTAACTTATCATTCTCCAGAACGAAACGAAAAATGTCTTCAACAACCCGCAAAGCCTCTTTCGAACGGTTAAAATTTGCATCCACTACGCGCAGCAAGTTTTTTTTATCCATTTCTGATTTTTTGTATTATACCGGTCGTGGAATATCCGGGGTAGAATTTTATGCGGAAGATTTTCTTAACAAATTCTCTGCCGATTATCTTATCTGCCTTCCAGTCCTCGCCCTTAACAAGATAATCCGGCCTTAAGGCTTTTATAACTTCTAAAGGAGTATCTTCATCAAAAATAACAATGAAATCTACCAGTTCTATCGCCTCGAGCACTTTGCTTCTTGCTTTCTCATCCATTATGGGCCGCGCGCGCCCTTTTATCCTTCTTACGGAAGAATCCGAATTAAGGCCTATGACAAGCACATCCCCTTTGCTTTTTGAATCTTTCAATATTTTTATGTGCCCGGGATGGATAATATCAAAGCAGCCGTTAGTAAAAACTATGCGCTTATTTTTTTTCTTCAAACTTTCAACTATCTTTTTTAATGCCGATAACGTTTTTATTTTGCTCATAGCTAAACCGGGCCAAAGATTTTTCAGGCTAATTACCGCGAGAACTCTTCTTCAACAATTTCGCAGATTATATGCCCTGCCAAAATGTGCATTTCCTGGATACGCGGGGTATCTTCAGTGGGGATTAACAGGGAAATATCTACAAGGTTTTTAAGTTTTCCGCCGTTTTTGCCGAGAAAGCCTATGGTTTTTAAACCAAGCTCTTTTGCCTTAGTGACCGCCTTAATTACATTTTGCGATTCGCCGGAGGTTGAGATAGCAACAATTAAATCGTTTTTGCCAGCAATAGCTTCCACCTGCCGGGAAAATATTTCCTCAAAACCGTAATCATTGCCTATTGCTGTAATTACGCAAATATTACTTGAAAGAGAAATTGCAGCGTAGGCTTTTCTGTTTTTTTTGAAGCGGCCGACAAGTTCAGCTGACAGATGTTCGCTGTCAGCAGCGCTTCCGCCGTTACCCATAAAGATAATTTTACCGTTGGCTTTAAGCGCAGAAATAAACAGGCCGGATATTTCTTTTATGACCTTTAGGTTAGCTTTAACCGAGCCTAAAGACTCTAAGTGCCTGTCTATTGAATTGTTAATAATTTTATCCATTATCCAAAAAATATTTTTGCTATATCGTAAAGTTTTAAATCAAGGGTTTTCAGGGCTTTTGTTGCTTCTTCAAGGCCGACATCTACGATATCGTTGCCTTTAAGACTTACCATTCTGCCGAATTTTTTATTCTTTACGAGCTCATACGCTTTTACGCCGAACCTCGTTCCAAGCACTCTGTCGAACGCGGTAGGAGAGCCTCCTCTTTGAATGTGGCCCAAAACTGTAACTCTGGTTTCGTAACCTGTTTTTTCTTCAATAAGTTTACCCAACATGTCTCCTATTCCGCCTAAACGCACATGGCCGAACTCATCTAATTTTTGCTCCTGTAAAGCAAGGTCTTTATCTTTAAAAGCTGACCCTTCCGAAACAACTATGATGCTGAAATTTTTTCCTCTTTGGTGGCGTTTTTTTATGGACCCGCAAAGCTCGTCTACATCAATAGGAATTTCCGGAACCAATATATAATCTGCCCCTCCGGCAATGCCTGAATAAGCTGCAATCCAGCCGGCATGCCTGCCCATAACCTCAACTACCATTATACGATTATGAGATTCGGCAGTTGTATGGAGCCGGTCAATACACTCCATAACAATATTTACCGCTGTATCAAAACCAAAAGTAAAATCAGTGGCATTCAAGTCGTTATCAATTGTCTTTGGCACGCCTACCGTATTTAAACCATCTTTAAAAAGTTTGGTTGCAACACCTAAGGTATCTTCTCCTCCTATGGCTATTAACGCATCTAATCCTAATACCTTAAAATTTTTCTTTGCGAGTTCAACGCCATTTTCTTTTTTATAAGGATTAGTGCGTGAAGTCCCGAGAATAGTGCCTCCTTTTGGAAGTATGCCCGAAACAGAACGCATATCAAGCGGCATACAATCGTTTTCAAGCAAGCCTTTCCAGCCGTATTTTATCCCTACGACTTCGCAGTTATCATTTATAGCAGCTCTCACTACTGCTCGTATTACAGGGTTTAATCCGGGGCAGTCTCCTCCTCCAGTAAGAACACCAATCTTCATGCTAACCTCCTATTGTCTGGAGCCCGCTTTAGGCGGGCGATGTCCCGCTCCGAATTCTACCCACAGACATACGGGTAGGAAATTCAGAAAAGGGATTAATAATATCTGTAGGGTATTTCCGGCTCTTCAGCTTCAACTATTTTTTTTGCACCCTTAAAAATCATTTTCTTTATTACTATTTTTACTTTTATATCCTTGTCCTCGCCTAAAAGATTTAAAAGTTTTTCTCTGACTTTTTCCTGAACTTCTTTTGTAAACGACAGGAAATTAACTTCCGAACGCACATTACCCTTTATTATAACGTTTACGCCACGCTTACCGGCACAGACTTTAGGCCTTACATGAGAAAAACCCTTTTCGGTTTCCAGCATGTTTTTAAGCATATCTTCTATTGCAAAAAGTGTTATACTCACTTTTCCGTATTCGGATTCAGAAATTATCGCGCGCTCTCTGCGATAAATAATATGCTGGACGTACCTGATACAGAAAAGAATTATCAATACTCCACCCAGGCCAAAAGCTACACGTAAATAAACATTAGAAAGTACTTCTTTCTCGATATAAAATACAATATTTGTAAGCTCAATCAGATTCGCCGCCGAGCCTATCATAACAAACCCCAAAAAGAACGAAATAAAAACATAGACAAGTATGGCAAGAAAACCCATTTTTACCCCCTTTCTACCTTTTTAACTTTAATGTCAACGCTAAGAGAGTCTATATTAAGGCCATTTAACATTTGTGTTATAACCTTTTTCTGTATCTCGTAAGCAACATCTACAATATTTTCTTCCCACAGGATTACAACAGGTATCACTATTCTCATTTCCCTGTCGAATATAATTCTGGTTCCTGCCCAATCGAAAAATTTAAGCAGCCCCTTAAACCTGTAGCATTCCCAGCCAACCGCTTTTACTCCTTTTATGCTCTTCGCTGCTGCTTCTGCCAGTTGCCTTATTGCTCTTTTATGTATCTTTATCTGGCCGTATTCAGAACTTACATTCCTGTTCACTCTTCCTCCTTACCTATAAATTTCTGCAAAAACCCGGTATTATATTTACCCCTTTGAAAATCGGGGTCCGTTATGACTTCC
>JAQVOZ010000143.1 GCA_028702365.1 Candidatus Omnitrophota bacterium
GACATTCATAACTAATATGCGCACCGGAGCAGCAGGCGCGGTTGCAGCAAAATATCTTGCGCGAAAAGATTCCAAGATAGTCAGCATGGTCGGCTGCGGAGAACAGGCAAAGACACAGGCGGAAGGCCTGAAGCTGCTTTTTGATATCAAAGAAATGAAGCTGTGGAGCAAATACGACTTTTCGGTAAAGAATTTTATCGATAATACGAAAACCGGAAAAATCAAAATATCGCGTTATAAAAATATCGAAGACTGCGTTTGTGGAAGCGACATAGTTGTAACTACGACTCCAAGCAGAAAGCCAATAGTTAAATACAGGTGGCTTAAAAAAGGCTGCCATATTAATGCCATAGGCGCTGACAGTAAGGGGAAAGAAGAGCTTGAACCTTTGATTTTACAAAAAGCTAAAATTGTCGTAGACAATTTTACGCAGGCGTCCCACAGCGGAGAAATAAACGTGCCTTTCGCCAAAGACTTAATTACTAAAAAAGATATTTATGCAGAGCTTGGCAGTATAGTCTGCGGAAAGAAAAAAGGCAGGGCAAATGACAGAGAAATTACTGTTTTTGATTCAACCGGGCTTGCTATTCAGGACCTTGCAGCGGCTAATATTGTTTATAATTCTGCCCTTAAGAAAAAGGCAGGCACCAAAATTAATTTAATCTAATGGACCAAACAATTCTTGATAAAAAATTCTCAGAATGGACAAAAGGTTTGGAGCCGAAAGAAACAAGGATTTCTGTTTTTACCCACATTCGCGATATTCCGTATGCTATTGTGCCGCAGTTTCGTGACCCAGATGTGGGCACGTCCGGCATATTAGATTTGAATAAAGGCTCATGCCAGCCAAAGCATTTTTTGTTGGCAGCTTTTTTTGATAAGCTGAACATACCGATAAGATACGTTTCTTACCCTTTTAAATGGCAAGATCAGCCTTTAAGTTTTCCCGATAGCTTTAAAGAGGTGCTGCAGGAGTTGCCTACCTCATATCATCTTGCCTGTAAAGCATATATAGAATATAAATGGGTTTCGGTAGATGCCACTTATGACCCGGCATTAAAAACCGCAGGTTTTCCGATAACCGAAGAGTGGAATGGTTTAGACGACACAAAAAATGCGGTTATGCCAATAGAAGAAATTATTCATGGAAGCTTGGAGGAACGCTTAAGCTATGAATTGGCGCAAAAGAGCCGTTACACCGAAAAAGAGAAATTGCTTTCCGGTGAATTTGTTGAAAAATTAAATTCCTGGCTTCTCAGTATACGCAAAATTTAACCCCCTTTGCCTTAATGCCACGGCCTTAAGCTGTGGACAATCAAGGAATGGGATGCCGCCCCGGGAGGGGCTATACAGATTATGGCGATATTTAGATTTTTTAAGTCATTATTTAACCGCGGCAAAAAGAAAAAAACAAATAAAAAGCCCGTCCGTCGTATTGGCAGAAAAAAAATAAAAAAACTTAAACAAAAGCCGGCGAAACCCATTAAAAAGAAATCTCCTAAAAAACTTAAGCGCAAAAAAGTTAAAAAAATAAAAAAAGCTAAAAAGGTTAAGCCAGCGATAAAGAAGAAAAGTAAGCATGCACGTCTGCTGCGTAACCTGCCGAAAGAGAAAGAAATTGGCGTAATTACTCATTATTTCGACAAAATTTCCGTGGGTATCATTAAGCTTAAAACGCCTCTTGCAATAAGCGAACATATCCATATAAAAGGAAAAAATACGGATTTTATGCAAGTTATAAGCTCCATGCAATATAACCACAAAGATATCACTCTTGCCGAAAGAGGCCTTGAGATAGGCATTAAGGTAAATGAGCCTGCGCGCGAAAACGACGTAGTGTATAAAGTCATTTAGGAGAAAATATGAAGAAGATTTTATTGCTGATTTTTTTGTTTCAATTATTTATCTTTCCGGCATTGGCTCAAAAGCGTGATTTCTATATCGAAATTATCACGAAAAAAGATACAGTAAAAAGAGGGGAAATATTTACGGTTACTACCAGTATCATGAATGTAACTCAAAAAGAACAAAGGTTATGTTTCTGGACTTGTTCGTATGATGAAAACTGGTCATTGCAAGCCCCTTTGAATAAAATACAGTTTTACGGCGCAAATTGTGAGAAGAATATTGTATCCTGCGTAACCCTTAAGCCTTTCGACAGATTTGAAAAAGAATTATACCTTCAGGTTTCCGATAGCGCAAAAAGGGGCAAGGCTACCTTTAAATTAGGTTTTATACCATGCGTAAGCAGAGAGGAGTGTTTCGAAACTGCGAAGGAAGATCAGGAAAAATTTTTAAGCCAGCCAGCCACAGTCAGGATTAAATAAACCCATCTCTTCCAGGGCACGTAGTTTTATGTAAGAACATAATAAAGTCATAAAAACAATGGTTGGGAAAAACAATAATTTTGAATACAAGGGGGAAGGGCCGGGTGAAAAAAATCTTAAAACCTAAAGCGGTTATATTTGATATGGATGGGGTAATCGTTGATTCTATGCCGTATCATTTCCTTGCCTGGTATGAAGCCCTAAGGCCTTATGGGGTACGGGTCAGCTGTTTTGATGTTTACGCCAAAGAGGGAGAACGCTGGTCAAAATCACTTAGGGATTTTTTAAAAAAAGAAGGCATTGCCCCCAGCCGTAAACTACTTTCAGAAATATTCATTTTCAGGCAGAAGATATTCAAAAAATATTTCAAAAGATTCATCTTTAAGGATGCTGAAAGGGTTTTGTGTGCGTTAAAAAAACGGGGCTATTTGCTTTCTCTTGTTACGGGAACTCCGGATTACGAAGTTAAAAGGATTTTACCTAATAAATTATACCGGATTTTTAACAGTATAATTGCCGGTAACAATGTAAAGAAAGGAAAGCCCCATCCCGAGCCGTATCTAAAAGCAGCAAAAATGCTTAAAGTAAGTCCCAGGGAATGCGTAGTTATCGAAAATGCACCTTATGGTATAGAATCTGCAAAGCGCGCCAGGATGCTTTGTATTGCTGTTTCAACCAGCCTTCCTGCGGAATTCCTGAATAAGGCGGATTTTATCGTTGATAAGCTTGGCAAAATAGCCCAATTTATTGAGGTTTAACCAGCCAGCGAGGTGTCCGGAGCAAGTTTAAAAAAAATTTGAAAATGTAAACGTTTTCCTTGTAATCTGTTTAAAAATATGTTATGTATTAAGTAGAAAACTGGATTTGTGCATAAGCCACGGATCCAGTTTTATGCTTATATGGGTCTATAAACGCTTACAAGTGGCTTAAATTGTAAACTTTATGCAGGAACGCAGAAAATACCCACGAGTAGACATCTCTTTCCCGGTTGAATGCGATGAAGTATTGCATAAGAATTATTTTTATACGGTAAGCAAAGACCTAAGTACCGGCGGAGTCAGGATAGTCAGCAATAAATTCCTTCCTAAAAACGAACAAATAAAAGTTAGCATAAACTTAATCGATAAAATTGTAGATTTAACGGCAAAAGTTGCCTGGTGCAACGAGGTCAGGGCTTCCGACAATTATTTATGCGGCCTTGAATTTGTTGAGACTAATAAGAACCGCCGGAACGAAATTACCAGTTTCTTAAACAAAATCAATCAGTAATCCGCCTGCCGTAACCGACGAACAGCTGAAATTTTAGGTATATTCTCTCCAGATTCTTGATTAAATACGATTTTACAATTGACACATTCCTGCCTTAGGGTATTATATAATCCTTGCATTCAGAAGTGGATAGGGGTAGAGATGGAAGGATGCATTCCCGTTAAAAATTTAATATTCTTCCGGTGTTTCACTAAAACAATATATACCCCTTGCGCCTGAATATCTCGTAAATTTTCCTGGCACAAGGCCTGAGAAAATTTACAAGAAGCGCTGCGGAGTTAAATTTTTCGACTTCGTCAAAAATTTAAGGAGGATTAAATGTTCAGAGAAAAAATAAAAGTATTCGATTGCACAATAAGAGACGGCGGGCTTGTCAACAACCATGACTTTGATGACAGGTTTGTAAGAGAGGTATATAAAGCGCTCTCGGCAGCCGGCGTAGACTACATGGAAATAGGCTACAAGAATTCCAAAAGGTTGTTTTCGCCCAAAGATTTCGGAAAGTGGAAATTTTGCGATGATTCCGATATTGAAAAAATAAAAGCAGGAATTAAATCCAAGACAAAAATTTCCGTAATGGTTGATGTCGACAGGGTTGATATAGAAGATGTTAAACCAAAGAAAGAAAGCCCGGTGGACATGATTCGTGTTGCTTCATACGTTAAAGATATAGATAAGGCAATATATCTGGTTAATCATTTCGCCGATAAAGGATATGAAACTACGGTAAACATAATGGCAATATCGCGTGCGCTGGATAATGAATTAACTGAA
>JAQVOZ010000007.1 GCA_028702365.1 Candidatus Omnitrophota bacterium
CTTGTGCGAAAGCTTTTTTGGCGTCTAGGGGTGAGTATATAGCGCGTCAAGATGCCGATGACATATCATTGCCTGAGAGGCTTTCGAAAGAAGCCGCGTTTCTTAATAATAATCCGCAGGTAGGTTTGGTAGGTTCATTTTTTTTAAATATAGACCAAAACAACAGAAAATTATTTCTAACAACGCTTCCCTGCGGTGATGAAGAAATAAGAAAAGAATTTCTCAATAGGTATGCCTTTTGCCATCCTTCTGTAATGTTTCGCAGGCGATGCCTTGAAGGAGTTGATGGCTATCGAAAGGAATTAGAATATGCCGAGGACTACGATTTCATTATTCGCATCTCCGAAACAACTAAGTTAGCTAATATCCCGGAAGTTCTTTGTTTGTATAGGATTAGTTTGGATTCAATTTCTGTTAGGAAAAAATTGAAACAGGAAATAGTTACAGATTTTGTAAGAAGGCTTGCCCAGGAACGCAGGATAAACGGCAAAGACAGTTTGCAGCTCGGCAGACAAAAAGAAGTGCTGGCTTCCATAGAAGAAGAATTCAACAAGCGGGGAGGTAGCAGCAGAAAAATGGAAAGTTATGGTTTTTTTTGGTGGGCGCATCGATTTCTTGAAAATAAATGTTTTTCTTATGCTAGAAGTTTTATATTAACGGCAATTGCCATATTCGCTTTTGATGGGCGATATTGGAAAGTGTTAGCACGTACATTTTTTAAAAGATAGTCTTAAGAAACATCTAAGTTGATGGATACGCTTAAGAGTTTTTATCTGTACTATGCAAAACAATAAAAACATTATCAATATTATTTGTATCAATAATGATGAATATACAATATTTACCACGGTTATGCTTAAGTCTTTATTGCTAAACCATGGAACTGAAGAAAAATTAAATGTTTATATACTTCACGACGGCATTAACCTTTTTAATAAAAACAATCTTGAAAAGGCTATTGCCTGTGAAAACGTAAGTATTAACTGGATATACATAAACAACAATTTACTTATCCATTTGGGATTGCCTGCTATTTATACCAGTCTTCAGATACACTACTATAAATTATTTATGGCACATGTTTTACCTGAAAATACCCCTAAGGCACTTTTTCTTGATTCTGATATGGTGATTTTGGAAGAGATTAGCAAGCTATGGAATGTCGGGCTTGATGGCGCAATCCTCGCAGCGGTGCAGGACGCACGTATTAAGGTTATGTCAAATGACCAGGCGATTAGAAACTACAAAGCATTAAACATACCGGCAGATAGCCATTATTTTAATACTGGCGTAATGCTGATAGATTTACCCGGATGGAGAAAAGAGAGAATTTCCGAAAGGTCACTAGAATGCTTGGAGGCTAACAAAGATTATGTACATAACAGAGAGCAGTATGCCCTCAATGTAATTTTTCTAAATCTGTGGAAAGAGCTTGATTCGTGCTGGAACCAGTTTCCGGAAACAAAAAAAGTTACCCCCTGCATCATTCATTATGCTGGCTGGTGGGCTAAAACTTTTGATGAGAGCTATAAAAAAAATTTGCCCGAAGAATTTTTCTATTATGCCGAACGCACCTCGTGGAATAGTGGCAATGTAAAGGCAGAAATTGAGAGACGGGCAAGAGTAAGGGCGATAAAAGTATTTCTGGTAAAAGTATTAAGGAAATTAAAACTTAAAAAATGAAAATAGTTCATTCTGTGGCTCGGACTTTCGCGCGAGACGGTTTAGGCTATATTGCTTATCAAAGAACCCTCGAAGTTTATAAGCAGGGTTTTTTGAAAAAAGTTATAGCGCCTTCTTTTTGTCCAAGCGATATAAATAAAGATGCCTGTATGGCATTGCCGCTATCTGAAAATTGTGCAAAATTTATATCCCGGTTCATACCCTTAAGTTTAAACAGTAATTATCTTATCCAAAACAGGCTGTTTGATTGGAATGTTTCGTTAGCATCGCCTGATGCAGAAATATTCCACGGGTGGTCTTCCCAGGCGCTCTTATCTATACGCAAAGCAAAGCTTAAAAAGCAAATCACATTTTTGGAAAGGCCCAATTCCCACCCGTTATTGGTCCAGAAAATTATGGCAGAGGAATATAGGAAATATGCCGTAAAATCTGCTTTCATGGGGCAGAATATTTTAGATATTGAATTAAAAGAGATAGATGACGCTGATTTTATTATAAGCCCTTCTTGTTTCGTTCGTCAGAGCCTTATGGAGTACAAGGTTGATACGAAAAAAATATTACTTATACCGTTTGGCGTGGACATCGAAAAGTTTAAGCCGCGGCCAACGTCCGGTGATGCTAAAAAATTTCGGATAGTTTTTGTAGGGCAAATCGGCTTACGCAAAGGTGTTCAGTATTTATTGAAAGCTTTTTGTGAGTCAGGGCTAAAAAATTCAGAATTAATTTTGGCAGGCTGGATACATCCGGATATTGTAGAGCTTCTTAAGCAATATCGTAACAATCCCGGCATAAAGATAGAAAATTTTACTTTAGAGACGCCAAAGCTATATAACTCGGCTTCAATTTGCGTTTTTCCCTCTATTGAAGATGGTTTTGGATTGGTGGTTTTAGAGGCTATGGCTTGCGGTAAGCCTGTTATCGTTACCGAAAACACCGGCGCAAAAGACGTAATTACCGAAGGAATGGATGGTTTTATTGTTCCGCATTGCAACGCAGAAGCTATTAAGAAAAAAATTATTTATCTTTACGAAAATAAAGAAATAGTTGAAGCAATGAGCCAAGCAGCTCAAAGAAAAGCCCAGCTATACACATGGGATAAAAGCTCTCAAGGGCTCATCGGGTATTATAAAGAAGCGTTGGATGGAAAAATAACTGATACAAAAAGGTAGGATATATGCGTTATCTAAAAATATTCATCACAAAAATAATCGATATGTGGGATTGGTGCTTTAAGAGTGATGTACACGGAAAAATCAGCAAAATAAAAAATTTTTGGTACAATTCGTATTTTTTAAATACCACACGTTGCGTTATAGATACTTTGGGCGTTAAGCTGTGCTATAAATTTGGCGGGAAAAATAAAAAAAATCTTAAATTACATTTGGGTTGCGGGGAAAAGCATTTAGAAGGTTACGTAAACATTGATCACCGTAAAACTTGCGCAACAGATTTGGTCTGTGATATTACTAAATTGCCATATCCGGAAAATTCTGCAGAATTAATCGAAGCTTATCATGTCATTGAACATATTCAAAGGCACACGTTTCCTGTTGTTTTAGTTTCCTGGTATGAAATTTTAGTACCCGGAGGAAAATTAATTATTGAATGTCCTGATTTTGATATTATTGTGAAAGAGTATTCTGACGGGAAGCAGAATCGGATTGATGATATTTTTGGTTTGCAGCGTTTCGCCGGCGACGCGCATCATTTCGGATATAATTTTAAAATGTTAGAAGGACTTTTGCGTAAAGCTGGTTTTATAGATATTCAAAAAAAGTTACCGCAAGATTATCATGCCGACAGGATAATCTCTTTTAGGGTTGAGTGTATGAAAGGTATCGGTGTATGAAAATATCATTTCTGGTCCAGGATTTATCGGATAACGCTTCCGGCCGGGCCTATCTATTGGCTAAAATTCTTCAGAAACATTTCAAAATAGAAATAGTTGGTCCGATGTTTGGTGGAGAAATCTGGCCTCCGCTATCCTCGGATAAGTCTATCGAGTACAAATATGTAAGAATTAAAGGTAAAATTAAGCCTTACTTACAGCTAATGCATCTTTCTAGGCAAATCGAAGGAACAATAGTTTATGCATTTCAGCCGCTTTTTGCTACTCTTGGCATGGGGTTGCTGCATAAAATTGTTAATAATCGCCCATTGATTTTAGATATTGACGACTGGCAGTATGGTTTTCTTAAGGAACAATATAATAGCAGGCCGTTGGGGCTGCCTTCTTTAAGGGTACTGGCTTTTTCCGCGCTTAATTTTTATAAGATAGATTCCTATTGGAACGCTTTATTTTTTGATAAAATGACATGTTGTGCCGATGAAATTACTGTTGCCTCAACATGGCTGAAGGAAAAATTTTCCGGAACAGTGATTTATCATGCAAGAGACACCGAATTATTTAATCCGGATAAATTCGACAAAAGTTTAATACGAAAAGAATACGGAATATCAGATAACAACAAAATTATAATGTTTTTTGGCACGCCTAGATCCTATAAGGGCATAGAAGATCTTATAACTGCCGTTAAGCTGGCCGGAGATAATAATATAGTTTTGGTTGTTGTTGGTATTAATGATAACGATTTATATGCTAAAAACTTAGCGATTAATGCAAAAAAAATATTGGGCGAACAATTCAGGCTGTTTCCTTGGCAGGATTTTGAAAAAGTTCCTAAATTTTTAGCTATGGCTGACCTTGTGGTGATACCGCAAAGAAGTAATTATGCTACGGTTGGGCAGGTTCCGGCAAAAATTTTTGACGCGATGGCAATGGCAAAACCCATCATTGCTACTTCAGTTTCTGACAATCGTGAAATTCTCAATGATTGCGGCTGGATAGTTGAACCGCAAAATCCAAAACAGCTCAGCGAGGCTATACGGCACGTTTTTGAAAACCCACAAACCGCGAAAGAACGCGGCAGCAAAGCTAGGCAGCGCTGCATCGAAAGATATAGCTATAAAGCTGCAGAAAAAGTTTTACTGGGTATCTTTAAAAAACACAAAGCCTTTCAACGGGCTTAGTTATTTAAGCGATATGAGTTATAAAATTTTATATGTAAACGGAACTTCGAATATTGGAGGAGCCGAGGTAAGCCTTCTAAGCCTTCTTAAAGAAATAAACAAAGATTATTTTTGTCCGATAGTCGTAGTGCCCACAAATGGCCTTCTAACCGAAAAACTGAAACGTTTCGGGATAGAGGCGGAGGTAATTAGGATTACAGAATTCAGCCGTAGAAAGTTTTTGCAGTTTCTCGTGAATGTTTTTCGGCTGGCATTTTTTATACGGAAAAAAAATATAAAGTTAGTGCAGTCTAATTCAATCTACGTCGCCGAACAAAGCTTTCTTGCGGCCAAATTAGCAGGAGTGCCGTGTATTTGCCATGTGCGCGACCTGGCGCCTGTGCTTGGAGCGGGGATGCTTCGTTCGATGGCTTTTAAAAATGCGCAGAGGATTATAGCAATTTCAGAGGCGGTAAAAAAAGATTTAGTTGAGAAGCTGCGGATACCAGAGAATAAAATTATTAGGATATATAACGGTGTTGATACGAAAGAGTTTTCTCCGGATATTTCCACAAATAATTTTCGTGATGAATTTATGCTGGGTTCGAAAAAGCTGGTAGGCATGATAGGGAGATTTTCTCCGGAGAAAGGCCAGGAATTTTTTTTAAAAGCTGCGGCTGAAATTATAAAAGAAAACAATGAGGTTATCTTTATCTTCGTCGGTGATGCTAAATTAGGGTCGGAAAAATTTAAAGAAGGTATAATAGATTTATCCAGTAGGCTTAATTTAAAAGATAATACTTTATTCGTTGGTTTTAGAGACGATTTGCCAAACATCTTGCCTGTTTTAGATATGTTAGTGGTGCCTTCACGAGCAGAGCCTTTTGGCCGGGTTATTATCGAGGCGTTTGCCTGCGGTGTGCCTGTTATTGCTGCAAATTCTGGGGCAACACCGGAGATTATATCTAAGGATTCCGGCATATTGATTGAACCAAATAATATCGGCCAGTTAAAACAATCAGTTATTGAGCTTTTAAAAAATCCATTGCGTGCAAAACAAATGGGCCAGGAAGGCAGAAAAATTGTTCTTGAAAAATTTAATATTTCTAAACACGTATTGGCTGTAAGCGAATTGTATCGTGAGATTATATGTAGACGCAGGAATGTGTCTAGCAATGAAGGCAAATAATGTTGGTTAATCTTGAGGGCGGCCAATATTTATTATTCTAAACAAACTTAAGAAACGTTTATGAAGGTATCTATTATTATTCCGACATATAAAAGGTGCGATAATTTAAAAAAATTACTTCAGACTTTATTGAAACAAAATTATGATGATTTTGAAGTAATTGTTATAGACCAGAGCCCATTGCTGCCTAAAAACTTGGAGGATATCCTCGCCGCTAAAGACAAGATAAAGTATTTTAATCTACCCGGAAACAATGCAGCGTACGCAAGAAACATAGGCATAAAAAAAGCAGCAGGGGAAATTGTTATATGTTGCGATGACGATATCATGGTGAAACCAGATTTTATTATGGCACATGCGAAAAATTATCAAGAGCCTGGCGTAGGGGCAGTTTCGGGCAGGGTTTCCTGTAGCAACGACACACCGGTTTCAAAAATCACAAAGGTAGGAAGGATCAGAAAATACGACGGGAAAATCATCGCAAATTTTAACGCGGGCTTTAAGACAGACGTCGAACATGCCTATGGTTGTAATTTTTCGTTCCGGAAAGAACTTTCGAAAAAGATAGGAGGCTATGACGAAAGACTAACTGGAACCGGGTCTTTTGATGATGCTGATCTTTCTTTTAATATAAGAAAATTAGGGTATAGGATTGTTTTTGACCCATTTGCAGAGGCCGTGCATTTACTAAGCAGCGGAGGATACAGAGACCTTTCGCTCGCAGAAAAAATGTATTGGTATTATCATAATTTTATGATTTTTTACTTAAAAAACTTAAAAAAAATATTTTTCCCGGTTTTTTTACTGCGGCAAATAGGAAGCATTTTAAGGCGCGCCGTAATTTTCAGGGATTTACAGGTTATTTATTTGGGGCTAAAGGGGCTTTATAGGGGGTTTATTGATTATTTTCAAAAACCGGAGGCTTTGGGAAATGCCGGAACAACAAAGTAAGAGTAAAAGTTTTTTATCAAAAATAGCCGCTAAAATGTTAAGCGGATGGCTTAATCCTTCATATATTAATACTAAAACCATGGAAAAAGATATCAAAATGGTTTCAAACTATGCGCACGGAACTATGTTGGATATAGGTTGCGGCACTAAACCTTATTATAGTATTTTTCAAAATAAAATAGTCAACTATATAGGCCTAGAAAGTTTTATTTTTTCTAAGGTGAATCCTGAAGGTGTTGGCAGCCGAGATATCGACATATCAGAAATAATTAAAAAAACCCCCCGGGAGAAATGCCCGGATATATTTGGAAGCAGCCTGTATCTCCCTTTTAAAAATGAAACTATAGATACGATTTTATGCACTGAAGTCATAGAGCATGTTCCTGAGCCGCAAAAAATGATGAATGAGATTGCGCGGGTTTTAAAGAAAGACGGCACCCTTATAATGACCGCTCCCTTTGCTTTAGGGCACCATCAGGTGCCTTATGATTATTATCGTTACACAAAGTACGGGCTTTTATATTTGGCGCAAACGAGCGGTTTAAGGCCGCTTTTAGTTAAACCGCATCACGGTTTCTTTGCATTAATAGGATTATTTTTAAGCTCATTGCTGTATTTTGATTTTTGCCGCACTAAAAAAGGTAAACCAAATATTTTATTGGCAATTTTTATTATACCAACATGTGCAATTATTCAAATAATGTTTTATTTGTTCGATAAAGTTAAATTTATTGAGGGTACTACTAAGGGGCATATTTTGGTTGCGAAAAAATAATCATAATTATAAAAACCCGTATTGGCTAATATTATTGAATTATGGATTTAATAGATAGATCGGAAAAAATTTCTATATTATTTGCGGTAAATGAAATTTTTCCTGATACGCACGGCGGCGTGCATACCTATATATATGAGGTAGCGCGGGGATTGGTCCAAAAGGGGCATAAAGTATTTATCATAACAAGAAAGGTCAATAGCAGCCATCTGGATACAGAAATAATTGATGGAATTTCTATACATCGCTATGAATCAAAAAAATATCTGTTTTATTTTCTGGATCAACTTTCGTCAATCATTAAGATACGACAAATATTTTGTAAGCTTTGTAAAGTTCATAAATTTGATTTGATTAATATGCATTCGCCGCAAGCCGCTATGGGTATAAATCTTTCTCGGGAAGCAAAATCTATCCCTAAGATTTATACTTTTTATGCCTCGTTAGCTGAAGAAGAATTACACAGCGTTTCTTATAAACGATATAAATGGTACCATTGGCAAAGATACCTAAAACCAATTTGGTTTTCGCTATACTTACTATTTTCGCGCTGGCTGGAAAGAAAAGCATTAGATAGCTCCGAAAAAATAATCAGCTTATCGGAATTTACTTCGGCTTACCTTTTTAAAACACATAAAATATCCAAAAATAAAATCGTAAAAATTGCCGCCGGCGTAGACACTGGGAAGTTTATACTTCCGTTAGATAAAGCGGCCGTCCGCAATAAGTTAGGCTTACCGAAAGACAATTTCATTTTATTTACGGTGCGCCGGCTTGTTCCCCGCATGGGCTTGGATAACTTGATTAAAGCAGTGCCTGCTATTTTAGAAAAGTTTTCCAGCACTTTTTTAATTATAGGCGGCGATGGCCCGTTATATTCACAATTAGAATTTTTGATAGATACGTTGAAATTAAAAGAAAAAGTTGTTCTGCTTGGGACCATTTCCGACGAAAACCTGCCTTTATATTATCAAGCTTCTGATTTGTTTATTTTACCCAGTAAAGCCCTGGAAGGCTTTGGTATTGTTACCTTAGAAGCCTTAGCGTCAGGGGTTCCTGTATTGGCAACGCCGGTAGGCGGGAGCGTTGAAATACTAACTAAATTAGATGCGGATTTACTTTTTAAAGATATTTCGCCAGAATCTATAGCTAGCCTAATTATTAAATATTTAGCCGATAGTAGGAAAAAAACAGAAATACAACAGAAATCCCGCCAATTCATATTAGAAAACTATTCGTGGGATAACCTTATCCGGAAGACTGAAAAATTATTTTTAGATACATTAATGGTTAATGCTGATAAATAATATAAATTTTTTGATATAACAAAAATATGGCAGATATAAGAAATAGAGTTTGTCCGCTATGTAATTGCGAAAATCACAAAATCATCTATAGAGATTGCGGGTTTAATATAGTTAAATGTACTAATTGTAAATATATGTATATGAACCCAGTCCCGTTAACAGCCGCTTTGCAGGGTTTTTACAACGAAAAATATCAATGTAGCGAGAAAGATATCGACAAGGTGGTTAAGGGATTTGCAGAAGGGAAACATTTATTCTTTGACGACAGGTTGGAATTAATCAAAAAACATATAAAGGCCGGCAAATTACTGGATGTTGGATGTAATTATGGAATATTTTTAAAATTAGCCAAAGAAAATAACTATGACGTTTGCGGGGTTGATATATCGTATCCGGCAGTAGAATATGCAAAGGATAAATTTAAACTCAATGTTATTCAGGGGACGCTTAAGCGTGCAAACTTTCCTAGCGATTATTTTGACATCATTAGTATGTTTGACGTAATTGAACATATTGAAGACCCACTTAGTGAATTAATAGAAATTAATAGGGTGCTTAAAAAAGATGGTTTATTGTTTATGACTACCCCCAATACGCCTGTTTACTTAATAAAGGCGCGAGTCGTTAAAATATTTCCTTTTTTGGCATATTATAAAGGAAATTTTCCCGGCACCCCCTTTAAGGCCAATGAATTTGGACTGCCATACCATATAAATTATGCAACACCCAAAACGCTTAAGAGAATGTTACTTGACGCCGGTTTTAAAAATATAGAGTTTGATTTGTGTAAAAAAGAGAAATATTATGGCAGGCATTTTCGTAATTTTTTGCGAATGTCATATACTTTATTGACATGGTTATTTTTTAAATTATTCAGGATATATATACCCGCTGAAATATCGGTTTGTGTCAAAAAATAAACGCTGGAATACAAGTAATATGAAAATAACTTTCATCTTTACTGATTTAAACGTATTTAACCGATATAGCCGTGATTATTCAGGAATATTCGCCCACGGCATTGGTTATCTTTCTGCGATACTGAAGAAAAAAGGCCACTCTACTTCGTTAATACATATAATTGAAGAAATAGACAAAGAGAGCTTCCTAAACCGAATCGAAAAAGAGCAGCCCGATTTAGTGGCTTTTACTTCTTTATCTCATCAGTTTGCGTATGTAAAAAAGCTTTCTTCCTGGCTTAAAGAAACTACGGATATTATTACAATTTGCGGTGGCGTCCATGCTACTATAGATCCTGAAGAAGTTATTAAGGCCGACAGTATTGATATGTTGTGTCGTGGAGAAGGTGAGTACGCTTTGGCAGAGCTCTGCGATAAGCTATCAAGCGGGAAAGATATCTCTCAAATAAAAAATATTTGGGTAAAAAAAGGTGGAGCTGTTATAAAAAATGATATCAGGCCCCTAGAAACAAATCTTGATGATTTACCTTTTCCTGACAGAAGTTTATTTTCTTATAAAAATCTTTACGATTATAAAATAAGAATGCTTACTGTGTTGGCTGCCAGGGGATGCCCTTTTAGCTGTAGCTATTGCTGTAATCATCAGTATCAAAAATTATACCCGCATAATTATCTACGTTTGCGAAGCGTTGATAATGTTTTGTCCGAAATTGACGAAGCGTTGGGGTGGTATAAAGACGTTGAGTTTATTAATTTTGTGGACGACACTCTTTGTATGGATAAAAAGTGGATAGAAGAGTTTTGCGAAAAATTCCCAAAAAGATTTAATTTGCCTTTCCATGGCAATACTCGCGTAAATTTTTTAGATGAACAAATGCTCTCGTTGCTAAATAAAGGCGGATGCGAACGCCTTGATGTCGGCATAGAGTCAGGCAGCGCGTATATGCGTCAACAGATATTAAAGAGAAATATTACCGAGGAGCAAATAGCCAGAGCGTTTGATTTAGCGCATAAATTCGGCATAAAACTTTCCGCATACAATATGATTGGTTGTCCTTTCGAGACACCTCGGATGATACTTGAAACCATAAAACTTAACGCTAGAGTGAAGCCGTATGCTTCCCACAATGCTATATTTCAGCCCTATCCGAATACTGAGGCATATCAATTATGTTTGAAAAATAATTTTATTTCCGAAAAAAAAGTCTCAGCTTTTTTTAAGGAGAGCGTTTTAAGTCAGCCTCAACTCAGTAAAAGGCAGGTCCTGTTTTTTAGCCGATATTTTCCAATTCTCATGAAGCTTTATATTTTTTCCGGTATTTTGCCGAAGAAGATATCCTCGCGCCTCGTCTCTTTTATTGATAAAAACGCTATAGGCTTAAGCAAAAACTATATAGCCTTAAAGTCTTATTTCTTATTTTTAATAATTTTATCCCCGATTAAAACAATTAAATTGCTAATTATGAAAATTAATCCTCGCATGGCAAGAAAAATAAAATATATTATCGATGGGCGTTATTATATGAAAGGAAAAAATAATTCATGAATACTAAAATACGCGTTTGCATTATAAGCGGTGCATATCCGAAGGTAAACGATGGAATCGGAGACTATACCGCAAAGCTTGTTAATAGCTTTAATAAGGATAACTTAGAGGTTAGTTTAATAACAAGCAATGACGAGGCAATACGTAAAAATATAGAAAAAAATAATAATTTTCGGATTTTACCCATAATTAAAAAATGGAATATTTTTGCACTGATTGCGATACTGCGATTAATAAAAAATGAAAGATTTGATATAATTCATTTACAGTTTCCTTCAACGAAATACAGAAGAACCGTTTCTTTATGTTTCTTGCCATTTTTCATCCGCATGTTTTTTCGAGATACCAAAACGGTTATTACTCTGCATGAGTTCTCTATTTCCTATCCGATAAATAAATTGCGGCAGATTTTATTAAGTTTAGGCAGCCATAAGGTAGTAGTCACTGATAGGAATGAGCTTAGCCAGCTTAGAAAATTCATGGTTAACGGAACAAAGAAGATAGTTTTTATCCCAATAGGAAGCAACATTGAGGTTTACGAATATAGCCCCAAGGAAAAGGAGGGCTTTTTAAAAAAATCAGGGATTCACGGGCAAGCTAAAATTATTACATTTTTTGGTTTTGTGCACCCCAATAAAGGTATAGAATATTTATTGAAAAGTATACGGAAAGTTATCGATAATGGCATTCCGGTGCAATTGGTGGTTATAGCACAATTAGATTTTGCAAATAATGCATACCATAATAAACTTAAGAAATTAATGGATTCTTTAAGAATAAATGAATCGATTTTTATAACAGGCTATACGGCGGAACAAGAAGTTTCTAGGTTTTTATCGTTTTCTGATATTTGCGTGCTGCCTTTTTGTGACGGCGTAACATTACGCAGGGGGACACTTATCGCCGCCTTAGCGCATGGCAAACCGGTTGTTACTACCAAGTCAAATAGATATATTCCGTTTCAATTGCGTGATAAAGAAAATATATATTTTATACCAGTAAATGATGTTAAAGGGTTGGCAAAAGCCATAGAGTTATTATGTGCTGAAAATGAATTAAGAGAAAAAATTGCAGCCGGAGCCAGCCTATTGGCTAAAGAATTTTCCTGGGATAAGATAGCTAGGGCTCACGAAATGCTTTATCAAAACATATTAGGATAATTCCAATGAAAGAAGAATTATTAGGTATTATTAAATGCCCGTCATGCGGAAATTCAAAGAAAGAATGTTTTGATTTAACTAAAAGTGCGATTACCTCTTTAGAGATAAGAGAAGGAAAATTAAGGTGCGGTATATGCTATGAAGAATTTAACATAAAAAACGGCATACTGAACCTGCTTTATAAGCCAGATAAAGAGGTTTTAGAAGAAATCCAAGGGATTATCCAGGCACTTAAGGAGGGGGGGTCGAAGTATGACGATAAAATGCTTTTATCTTTGCCTGAAGCAGCCGAAAGCAAAAATCCACTTGATTCATCGTATAAATATTCTCTCAATTTCTATAAGGTGATGGAAGAATTAAAGATAACAGGGCAGGAATTAGTTTTAGATATTGGAAGTGGCAATACCTGGAGTTCGAGCAAACTTGCCCAAATGGGATGCAGGTGTGTCGCTCTTGATATTTCTTTACCCAAATTTAAGGGTTTAGAATCAGCGGATACCTATTTTAACTCTTACGGAATATATTACGAAAGAATTCTTTCGGATATGAAAAAATTGCCATTTGCTAGTGGCACCTTTGACATCGTAATGAGCAATTCGTCGATACATCATGCTGCAAGCTTAAAGGGTGTGCTTGGGGAGATAAACAGAATTCTCAAGAAAAATGGTAAATTGGTATTAGTTAATGAGGCAGTTTGCAGTATGTTTTCTTTGGTAAGAGATAAGAGCCGCAAGAGCCTTCCGCAATTTATTAAACGTTTTAATTGGACCGAGAACACTTATTCAGTAGCGCAATATCTACGCTATATAAAATCAGAAGGTTTTGGCAGGGTTAAGGTATTTTTTCCGCCATCTATTGATAGCAAATTGACAGAACTCAAAAATATAAAGGCTGATTTTAAGAATAAAATGATTAAACACCGGATAGCTTATTTTATTTCTTTTGTTTGCCCAAGCGGTGTTTTTATGGCGGTTTTTAAAAAAATTATTTTTTGGCCGGCAATAATTATCTTTGGAATGCCGCTTTTATTGATTGCCGAAAAGAAAAATAAATAGGTATCATCGATATGGATTTTAAAATATTATTATTTTTTATTGTCGCAATCTTGGTTATTTTAATAACGCTGCACAGGCTGATATATGGTGTTTATTTTTTGCTGTTACTTGCACCGCTTGAAAGAGTTTTTGTTACCAGGGCCCTTGGCATTAATATTAAATTGGCAGAATGGATGGGGCTTATTTGCGTGTTGATTTTTCTTTGGAATTATCTTGCCAGGCCACAGAAAGGGCTATTTCCTGTACGGGTAATGCTTCCGCTCTTTATCTTTGGTATGGTTAATATCTTATTAGGGCTGTTACAGCTTCCTAATGTAATGCAATTTGCCCAAGAAGCTAATTTTAATTCCCCAGGATTTAGAACTATCAAAGTAATGGTTTGGTGCGTTTATTCTATATTGGTAGCGATGGCGACCTGTTATGCGATTAAGGATATCAAGGATTTGAGGAGATGCGTTAATATATTGTTAATTTTTCTGTTATCCATATGTGCGGTTTCTCTTGTCGCTATGATACTTAACCTTTTTGGCGTACATTTTGCGGCGTGGTCACTTATTGGGAGGAAAGGTTTTACCGGTATCAAAGGAACGTTTACCGAACCGCAATATCTGGCTTTATATATGGCGCCCATTGTTCCGGTTGCATTGTTTATGTTTATTCTGCGTATTTATCGGTTAGGGATATTTTTAACTATCGGAGCCAGCTTCATACTTCTTCTAGCGAATTATTTTTCTTTTTCCACGACAGGATTGGCAGGCGTTACTTTAATGATCGTAGCTATTCCTTTTATGGTTAAATACTACCGCATGGTTACAACCAGTAAAGGAATGCGTTACGCGATTATTCTTGTATTGAGCATATATATTGTTTTTTTGGTAGGCGCGTTTTTTAATATCGATTTTATTAAGGTAACTATGAGCAACTATTTTGACAAAATGGTTCAACAGGACAGCCGCTGGGCCGGAAGGGTGATGGGCCAAAAAATGTTTATAAGCCATCCTTTCGTAGGCGTTGGCCCGGGAAATTGGGCGTGGGAGGCAGAACGCAGTTATCGTTTACAGGTTACAAAAGAAACATTCGTTAAGCCGTCGTATAACTGTCTTTATTGGGAAATATTGACAGACCTTGGCATTGCCGGTTTTATTCCATTTGTCTGGTTTTTTATCGGTATGATGCGTAATTTATCTAAGAGCATATGGCGGACAAACGATATGTTTTTGAAAGCTATGGCGGCAGGACTTATGTTAGGTATCATAACGCTTCTAGGTGAATATTACGTTACTTTTAACTTCTATCGTATCCATGTGTGGCCTATATTTGGTATTGCTTTGGCAGTTATTAGGCTTAGCTATCAACCAGTCCAGGGAGCGCTAGGTAATGAAACGATACGTATATAAAAAAAAGAGATATATCCTTATATTTTTCATCATTGATTTTTTTGGTTTTTTGCTGGATAAGCTGTTTTCTTTTTTAAAGAAACCAATTAATGATATTTCTATAAAAAAAATTGTTGTAATTGAATTAGCTCACATAGGCGACGTGTTGGCCATAACCCCGGCCTTGCATATTTTGAGAAAAAAGTTCCCCCAGAGTTCAATTACACTAGTGGTGGGCTCCTGGGCGAAGGAAATTGTTACGGGCAATCCTGATGTTGATGAAATATTGGTTTATGATGCATCGTGGTTTAACCGTAGTAAAAAAGTCAGCCGTTCATTTATCAAAACATTTACTTTTATAAAATTGTTGCGCGCAAAAGCATTTGATATGGGCATTGATTTACGAGGCGACGTAAGGACTATTCTTCTGATGCGGCTTGGTGCAATCAAGAAAAGGCTTGGTTATGGGTTTACCGGAGGGGCATTTATGCTAACGGACGTTATGCCTTTTGATGTGAGCCGGCGCCAGGATAAACATCAGATTGAACATAACATCAATTTTGTTACCTCAATCAAAGAAGGTATTCCTTATGATACACACGACACAACTCTAAAAATATTTTTTTCTGATAAAGATATCCTATCCGTAGATAAGTTGCTTAAAGATAATAATATAACAAATAAAGATTCGCTTATTGCCGTCCACCCGGGCGCTGGAACTGCCGCTAAGCGCTGGCCGGCTGGACGTTTCAGCCTGCTTATTGAGAAAATTCTAGGAAAGTATAAAGTAAAAATAATATTGGTGGGCGGGCAGGAAGAAAAGAATTTATTAAAATTACCGGATCCAGGGCCAGGCTTAATTGATTTAATAGGAAAAACCAGCCTAAAGCAATTGGCAGCTCTTCTTAAAAAGTGCAAACTTTTTATAGGGGGAGATTCCGGTGCAACGCACATTGCTTCTGCTGTAAACATCCCGATTGTTGCTGTCTGGAGCGGCCAGAATAAAGTGAGCCACTGGAGGCCTCAATCAGATGCGGCTATCATTGTCCAAAAGGAAGTTGATTGCAGCCCCTGTGGGCTAACTAAATGTAAAAGCCTTAAGTGCCTTAATGATATTTCTGTTGAGGATGTTTTTTTAGCCGTGGATAAACAGCTTAATAAATTATTGAAATAAGAAAACAATAAGTTCAGATAGGGGTGTCTTAATAAGATTATGCTTGGAAAAATTAAATTAGCAATGATTAGCGGAACATTTCCTGAGTTGCACTGCGGTATAGGAGATTATACCTATCGGCTTTGCGCAGAATTAAAAAAGCACGATGCGGTAGTGAGTGTTGTTACCTCGCAGAGCCCCCAAATTAAATCTCTGGAAGGCGTAAAGCTTATCCAAGTATTAAAAAATTGGGATTTGTTAAGCCTCCCGACTTTACTAAATTTTTTTAGAAATAATTTTACAGATATAATTCACATTCAATATCCCACCCAAAGTTATAAAGATAAAGCTATGATTAATATCCTTCCAGTTTTTTTAAAAGCTTTTTTCCCTAATACTTTTTTGATAGTGACAATCCACGATATAAAAACAGCGCACATTTTTAATAAAATCAGGGCTATACCTTTTCTTATATTTGCCGATAAGATTATCCTTACGGTTGCGGAAGAAAAAGATTATTTGGTTAAGCGATTTCCGTTTTTGCGGGATAAACTTGAAATTATATCTATAGGTTCTAACATAAACCCGGTTGAATTAAGTAGTGAAGAAAGAGGAAAAATAAGGGAAAAGTTAGGCGTAAAAGCGGACGAGATACTGCTTTCTCATTTTGGTTATATCTTACCGAAGAAGGAGTTGGAATTATTGATTTATTCGGTCAAGCATTTACACGAAAAAGGTCAAAAGATTAAATTGATTTTTATTAGCGACTTTTGTCCCAAGGCGAACAAATATCATCGCCGGCTGGAAAGCATGAGTCATAAGTTTAATCTCGAAAAACTAATTATATGGACAGGATATTGTCGACAGGAAGAAGTCTCAAAGTATCTCTTGTCCTCAGATATTGGGATACAACTATATCCGGATGGCGTTTCTTATCGTAGAACCAGTTTCCTGACAGCCATAGGCCACGGATTACCAGTTATAACTACGGTGAATACAAGATTGCCAGAGGGTCTTATAGACCGCGGCAATATACTGGCGGTTGTGCCACGCGATGCCGGAAAACTGGCAGACGCCATAGAAGAATTAATACTATCGAAGGCGCTAAGGAAAGATTTGAGCGTAAAGGCAAAAGAATTTTCTGGGCATTTTTCTTACGAAAGTATTGCTGAAGAACATTTTTCGCTATACCAAAGCTTAATAAAAAGCGAAGAACCAAAAAATAGATAACCCATTCTCACTGGTTTTATTTTAC
>JAQVOZ010000144.1 GCA_028702365.1 Candidatus Omnitrophota bacterium
TTCACTGTCAAAACTCCAGTCATTTCTGGTTAGTTTCTCAAATAATTTTTTCGCAGCCTCTTTTTTATATAATTTAAATCCGCAATTATAATCGGTTATTTTTGTTCCCAGTATTAGATTCGAAAGCTTTATATACATATTTCCCATGAGCCTTCTATACCAAGGCTGGTATTCTTCTATTATTGACCCTTCTGTACGCCGCGAGCCTATTGCTATATCATTATCTTCTAATACCGCAGGCATAAGTTCATCTATCTGATTTATGCGCGTAGAGTTATCGGCGTCCATAAATAAAATTAAATCACCTCTTGCGGTAAGCATTCCTTCTTTTACCGTATAGCCTTTCCCGCGGTTAGGCGCGTGCCTAAGCAGGCTAAAATGAGGGAAAACCTTTCCTTCGAAAGCCGCCAATTCCGCAGTTTTATCGCGGGAACCATCGTCTACGACTATGACTTCATAAGGATAATTTTTAGTTTTAAGATATTGGGCTATATCCTGAAGAGTTGATGAGATATTTTCCTCTTCGTTATAGGCCGGGATAACTATAGATAAATATAAGGATTTCTCAGTTTGCATATGCAAAATTATAACATAATGGCAGATTATAAAAAGGTTTATTTTTTCCCCAATTGACGCTTGTCTTTTGCTATGATACTATTTTACAATAACCTCAATAAAAATAATAAATTCAACTAGTTTAAAAAGCCAAATAAGGAGCAAATGTTTCTATCTGTAGTCATACCGGCCTATAACGAAGAAAAAAGATTACAATCAACGCTGGAAAAGATATATTCATATCTAAAAAACAAAAATTTTGAATATGAAATTATCGCAATTGACGATGGTTCAGCAGACTTAACAGCCATGGTGGCGCTTGAAAGCAGATTGGCAAAGGAAAATAAGCTTAATCTGTTAAAAAATGAAAAAAACACCGGCAAGGGCTTTTCTGTAAGAAAGGGAATTTTAGCCTCAACAGGCGACTACATTCTTTTTACTGATTCGGATTTATCTACGCCGATAGAGGAATTTGATGAATTATTATTGCATGTTCAGGCAGGCTATGATATAGCAATAGGCTCGCGTAGCGTTGAAGGCGCCGACGTCAGGGTCCATCAGCCGTTTTACAGAGAAATTATGGGAAGAGCCTTCAATTTTTTTGTGCAATTGTTTGTGCTGAAGGGTTTAGCGGACACGCAGTGTGGTTTTAAGCTGTTTAAGGCAAAGGCTGCCAAAGATATCGCCAAGGAATTAAAAATAGACAGATTCGGTTTCGATGTGGAAATGCTTTATCTGGCCAAAAAGAAAAACTATAAGATAAAAGAGGTGCCGGTAATCTGGCTGGATTCTCCTGTAAGCAAGATTAACCCCATACTCGATTCCTGGAGGATGTTTATAGACCTTTTAACAATTAAAAGATTGCATGGTTAAAATAAAAAAAGAACATGTTTTTTTAATCGCGATCTTATCGGTTGGTTTTATACTGCGCGTTTGGGGAATCGGTTTTGGCCTGCCCTATCAATTTCACCAGGATGAGTCGATGGCTATAAACCACGCCATAGCTTATGGCGGCGGTAATTTCAATCCTAATTATTTTCAATTGCCTCCTTTGTTGAGCTACATATTGTTCTTTTTTTACGCAATTTTTTATGGAATAGGCAGTTTTTTCCATTTTTTCAAAAATACCGATGATTTTCTAAAATTATTTTTGCAAGACCCGTCCGCGTTTTATCTTATAGCAAGAGTTTCTCTGGGGCTTTTGCCGGGCTGTATTAGTATTTTTCTGATATATAAACTAACACGAGAAATCTCTGATAAAGCGTCAGCGTATCTATCAGCTATTTTTTTAGCGGTGTCATTTCTGTATGTCCGGGATTGTCATTATGTTTATCATGATATCCCGCTTGCGTTCTGCCTTATCCTGACATTTATATTTTTGTTTCAATTTATCAACACAAATAAGTTAAGCAAAATAATATGGACAGGGGTTTTCGCCGGCCTCGCAACAGGTTTTAAATATAACGGTATCTTAGTTATTTTCCCCGTTTTACTCCAGCCATGGTTGGTTAAAAAAATAACGAAAACCCCCGTACGTTACGTTCTTTGGGTGAATTTTGTTTTTTTTATTTCATTTTTTGTGTCTTATATATTATCCAATCCCTATTCTATTTTAGATATAAAAGCATTTTTTGAGTCTTTGTTTTTAGAAAAACAAGCACACGGGTATGTGGGTTGGTTGCATCATGTAATCTTTTCATCTTTTGAGGGTATGGGTTTATTGATGACGATAATTTCCATATTAGGATTTATTATTTTTTTATTTTCAAAAAATATAAAGAAAAAACTAATTGCGATATTCATATTGTTGTCATACTTAAGCATTGTTTTTTTTGGGCAAGTTCATGAAAGATATATTTTACCAGTATTGCCATTTCTTCTTATCGCTGCCAGCGTGTGCCTTAAGAGTTTGTTTGATAAATTTATATTTAAAAAACAAAAAATAGTTTTTGTTATCATCGTATTACTTATAGCCGTCCCCTCGTTTATAAAATCAATATACTCTGATATTCTTTTTTCACGCAAAGACACCAGGGCCCAGGCAGCAGATTGGATATTTAAGAATATCCCCCGAGGCTCTTTAATAGCTTTAGACCATTCTTTCTTCTCTCCGCGGCTCATTCAAAGCCCCGAACAGATAGATGAAAAAATCAGCGCCCTGCAGAACAAAAAAGAGTTTGACGGGAGGATAAGGAAAGCAAAAATCCTTAAAGGAATTTCCGAACAAGAAAAATCATATAATGTATTTTTCCTTGGCAATGATAGCGAAGGAAAGTTTATTTTCTCATCTTCCCCGGTACTTGCGTTTAATTTAGACGGGCTTATTGAAAAAAAGATTGCTTATGTCGTAATACATTTAGATTACCCGTTACAAGATTATCCGGAAAGTGATTTTATGGCCGCGCTTTTGAATAAAGCTAAATTGATTAAAGTATTTAATCCCTATAAAGTAAAAAACATTGACTTGAAAGAAAGATTCTCTCCGACTGCCGCCCCATTTTCAAGCAAAGAGATATTCAACAGGAACAATAATGGCCCAATTTTGCTGATATACAAATTAAATTAGCTGCAAAAATGAAAAAACATTTAGGTTTTATCTTATTTTTTACTGCGATAATTTTTATATTTTTAAGCAAACTTATTTTTATAAAAGAAACTTTTCTGAACGGAGACTACCTGGTTCAATTTTTTCCATGGAGTAAAATATATTCCGAGGCAATAAAAAATTTTACTTTTCCTTTCTGGGTCGGAGATATAAATAGCGGTTTTCCTCTTGTCGCGGAGGGCCAAGTCGGCGCCTTCTATCCTTTAAATATAATTCTTTTTTTTCTGCTGCCTTTCAACGCTGCTTATAATTATTCGATAATAATTCATTTTATATTAGCCGGAATATTTATTTATATATATGCGCGAAAACTGGGCGCTGATGAGTGGGGAGGTGCGTTATCGGCTTTAGTTTTTTGTTTTGGTTCAGGCTACGCCGGCTGCTTCTATAATATAATTACTTTACGAACGCTCGCGTGGTTTCCCCTGGGCCTGTTTATCATTGAAAAGTATTTTGATACAAGAAAATTACGTTTTTGTTTGTATCTGGGAATTATTTTAGGCATACAGCTTTTAGCAGGTTTTGCCCAAATGGCAGTTTATAGCGCTTTGTTTTATATGGTATATTTTTTTTATGGTTTATGGATACAAAAAAATCTTAAAATAAAAGATATTGCAAAGATAGCAATAGCCTTCATTGTTGCTGCTATTTTATTCTTTCCGCAGCTTATTTTAAGCTTAAAAATGATAGGGCTTTCGACCCGCGCCCAGGGTTCTTTAGGTTTTTCCTTGTGGGGTTCATTTAATCCCCTAAACCTGATAAGCCTTTGTTTTCCCAAAATAATAATTTATGGTTCGCAGTTTTATATTGGGATTTTTACTCTTATTTTTTTCATTTTAGCAATCCGCGCCTCTAAAAGAGAATTAAAGCTAAAACCAGTTTTTATGATATTTTTGGTTTCTTTCTTCTTCGCCTTGGGCGCTTACAATCCTTTTTACGTGCTGTTTATAAAAATGACTCATTTTTATGGCTTCAGGAATCCTTCGAAATTCATATTTTTTTCTGTTTTTGCGGCAGCGGTATTAAGCGGCTGGGGGTTTACTCGATTTTTTAAAACAAAAGATGTAAAAGAAAAAATCCATGCCCTCCGCGCCTCAGCTTTGTTTATAAGCGTAAATATGCTTATTCTTGTTTTGCTAACCGTAATAACCCGGTTATTTAAAGAGAAAATTTTGGAAATCGGCAAA
>JAQVOZ010000145.1 GCA_028702365.1 Candidatus Omnitrophota bacterium
AGAAAAAATTTGTTTCGTCCCGGTATTATTTTTAAGCGTTGCCGATATTGTTGAGGTCATCTGATAAAGTGTTTTGTATTTTTCTGCCGAAAAAAGCTGAGAGACCCATACTTTTTTTGCAACACGCCCTAAATCATTACGAAGCAGGTCGACAATCATCAGGTTTTCTGCTATTGTTTTTTTATCAGTTGTTAATTTTTTTTCATTTATTTTGTCTTCCGCCAGATTAACTCCGCGGCTAAAGGTGCCCTTCATCGGTTTGACCGTAATCTTATTGCCATTTTGCCTAAAAAAAAGTTCGGGCGATAACGAAACAATAAAATGCTCTCCCGTGTTTATAAGCGCCATATAAGATGTTGGCTGCTCGGCCCGTAAAGCAAGATAGAAACTTAAAACGTCTCCGTAAAAAGAAAACTTCATTTTAAAGGTAAAATTGGTTTGATAATTGGTGCCGTTTCCAAGATAGGTTTTTATCTTTCTGATTGCTTTTGCATATTGAGGGTAGCTGATACTAGGATGCATGTTTTTTATCTTAAAATTTTTCCCTGATTCTTCACCCGCACAAATCCGCCCGGAATTATTCCGAATGATTTTAATTGGTTTTTTGCATACGGCAACCCATGCAAGCGGAAAATTGTTTTTTCCTTTAAGATGATATAGCGCGGGCTCAAGGAAATATCCGAACTCGTAAGAAAAAAATCCGCAGAGCCACTGGCCTTGCCCAAGATAACTTTCTGCCTTTTCTAAAAATTGTTCTGCGTTTCCTTTACGGTTAAAGGTAAGTATTCTGGAAAAATCTTTAAACAAAAAGGAGTTTGTATTGTCTTTATCGAAATCGGCCGTTTCGAGAAAAACAAAAGGTTTTTTCAGGTGAGGTTTTAGCAAAGAAAGGATTTCTGTTTCGTGCAGCATGTAGTTAAAACCGGGTTATCTTTGGCAGTGCGGGCAAAAATATGTGCCGCGGCCGCCTAAACTTATTCTCTGGATTGGGGTTTTGCACTTTAGGCAAGGTTGTTGTTCTCTATCGTAAACCTTATGATATTTCGCATATCCTCCGTCTTCGCCGGAAAGCTGGACATACTGGTCAACGGAAGAACCCTTATGAGAAATTGCTTCTTTGAGCGTTTCTTTTATTTCTGTAAAAAGTAATTCTTTTTCTTTTCCGGATAAGCTGTTTGCAGGGCGCGCAGGATTGATTCTTGCGCGAAACAGCGCTTCATTGGCGTAGATATTTCCTATTCCGGAAATAAATGTTTGATCCAATAAAAGCGGTTTTATTTTTGTTTTTTTACCCTTAAGCATTTCGCTGAATTTTTCCAAAGACAAATCAAAAGGCTCTGGGCCTAAACTTTGGATGAATTTTAATTTCTGCCAATCGCTAACCAGCCGTAGTTCTGCGAACAACCGGCCGTCATTAAAATCAAGGGTTTTGCCGGAAGACAAATTAAAAATAACCCTTGTCAGTTTGGAGTTTTTTCCCGGATAGATTAATTGGCCGGACATCTTAAGATGAATTGCCAGGAACTTGCCGTTTGATAATTCAAAAATGAGCAGTTTTGCTTTGCGCAGAATATTTTTTATGGTTGAACCGGAAATCTGCCTTTGAAATTCTTCAGGGGATGGCTCTTTGATTACTTTCGGGTTAATCACGGAAACTTTTGTGATTTTTTTACCCAAAACCGCTTTCTCCAATTCCCGCTTGATTGTTTCAACTTCCGGTAGTTCCGGCATAAAATCACTCTCTCTTTATTTTTTTATAACTTTTGTTTTCTTGATTAAGTCTTTCTTACTACGTTTTACCATTGTATTAATTGCAAAAATACCCAAAGAAAATATTAAGATTAGGTAAATAGCCACAACGATGTGAAACCAAATTGTTTTTTTAGGAGGTACTCTGTTCTTGTCTGCTCTCCACAAAAGAATTATGCCGATAATAAAAAAAGGGTTAATTAAAATCCCGAATACATTTAGCATTGCCAGGGCGGGCAAAAAATCCTTACCACTTGCAAAAAAGAAAACTGCACTAATAAATATTTGTTGAGCTAAACTAAGCAATATAAGCACAATCCCGATTGTGCTGTAATCTTTGACCTTATTGCTTTTGTCCAATTTTCCCTTCTTTTTATTAGGCATTATTTATAATCTTAATCCAAACCTGCCTTTCCCTCGGCCCATCAAATTCGCAGAAATAAATCCCCTGCCAGGTGCCAAGGGTCAAACTGCCGTCTTCAATTATAATATTTAGCGAATTTCCTAAAAGCGAGCTTTTTATATGAGCGTCGGAATTACCCTCTGAATGAAGGTAATTTTTACCGGAAGGCACAAGATCTTCAAGATGTTCAATTATATCTTTTTTTACAGAAGGGTCGGCATTTTCATTTATGGTTAGGCCTGCGGTTGTGTGCGGACAAAATATAACGCATAAACCATCTTTTATTTTTGAGTCTTTTACGATTTTTTCTACTTTGGAAGTTATATCTACAAACTCCGTTCTCTTTACGGTATTAATTCCTATTTTATCCATACTAACAACCAACGACTATCAACTAACTACTATTTATATATTATTATATATACCCTTATAACTCTCTGTTTCTTTTGTGGGCAAAAACACAAGCTGGGCGATGCGGGCGTTTTGTTTTATCTTTATTCCGCAGGGATTACCGACGATTAAAACAAACTCGCCGCGGCCTGTGAAACCGGCATCCCATACTCCGTGCTGGGTAAATGCGCCCATGCGTAGCAGCGTTGTACGGGTAAAGGCTTGCGCTACCAAATCATTGGGAAGATTAACTGTCTCGTTGGTTCTTACTTTATACGCGCCGGTTTTTAATGTCCACCACCCAAATTTATCTTCTGGTTTTTGCTTTTCGGGAATAATTTCTTTTCCTTCAGGCACCACCCTTTCCTTGTTAGAAAAATCTACCGCTCCGGAAGCATCGAATTCGTAAATTTTACCTGCAGTTAAGTCAAAACCGTTCGGCGTAAGCTGTGTTTCAAGGTCAATTGCGCTTTCAATGAGCTTTTTCTCTTCTACCAGTTTTTTTATTTCCTGTTTGTTTAGCATATTTACCTCGCCTTGCTCGGTAGTTTACAGTGAACAGTTTACAGTTTTCCGACTGTACACCGTAAACAGTAAACTGTAAACTTTTTTTATTTAAGCATCTTATGGTATTCCTGTAAAGGCTTTGGCGTGTCCTTTTGTTTTTTAAGCGCCTCAATGCCTTCAACGCTTGCTTCAGCCGCGGCAACTGTCGTAATGTAGGGTATTTTATATTGAATTGCCATTCTGCGGATATAGGCATCGTCCTGTTTGCCGCTTGGGCCAATTGGAGTATTAATAATAAGCTGCAAGTTTTTATTTTTAATAAAATCGGAAATGTCGGGGCGGCCTTCGTCAATTTTGCTTATCTCATTATTTTCTACTCCGTTTTCTTTTAATACTGCGCTTGTTTTCTTTGTGGCGTAAACATTAAAGCCTAATTTTTTTAATTTTTTTGCAACAGGGATAATATGTTTTTTATCCCTGTCTGCAACTGTAATAAGCACGCTTCCTTCTTCCGGCAGTTTAAACCCTGTCGCTTCCTGCGATTTTGCGAAAGCAAGGCCGAAGCTGTCGCCGATACCCATGACTTCTCCGGTTGCGCGCATTTCAGGCCCCAGCACAGGGTCGACTTCGGGAAACATATTAAAAGGAAATACCGCCTCTTTAACTCCGGTGTAAGGAAGTTTTATTTTTTTAAGCTCGGGGAAGTCTTTTATTTTTTTGCCGAGCATAAGCATAGTCGCAATGCGCGCGACAGGTATGCCGGTTACTTTAGAAACTACCGGTACAGTGCGCGATGCACGCGGGTTTGCCTCTAAAATATAAACCTTGTCGTTACATATCGCATACTGAATATTCATTAAACCTACGACTTTAAGGTCTTTAGCGATTTTTGCAGTGTAATCTTCAATTGTCTTTAAATGCTTTTCGGGAATTGTGCGCGGCGGGATTGCGCAAGCAGAGTCCCCTGAGTGCACTCCGGCAAGCTCAATATGTTCCATTATTGCGGCGACAAAAGTATCTTCGCCATCGCTAAGTGCATCTACTTCCGTTTCAATTGCCTGCTCCAGGAAACGGTCAATAAGCATAGGAAATTCCGGTGTAATTTCTATTGCCTCTTCAGCATATTTTCTAAGCGTCGCCTCGTCGTAGACAACTTCCATGCCGCGCCCGCCCAGAACAAATGATGGCCGAACCATAAGAGGGTAACCAATACGGTTTGCAATTTTAATTGCCTCTTCCAGCGAACGCGCAGCATCCCCATCTGGCTGAGGGATATCCAGCTTTTTAATTCTT
>JAQVOZ010000146.1 GCA_028702365.1 Candidatus Omnitrophota bacterium
AATTTTTACGGATTGAAAAGTTTTTAAATGCATTGGTTGCTAAATTGGACGCCGGCATTAAAAAAGCTTTAGATAGAGATACTGGGGTTTATTTTACATATTTTCGCTACACTCTGGAAAAATTTCACACCAAAGGAAAAATTATTAAGCCGCTTAAATTTAAAAGAGAAGCTCTCGCGCATTTCCTGGAAGGCTCCGTCCACGCCTTAAGAACGCAAAAAGAAAGTTCTATCTATAATGCGTTGAGAAAGACAGATATTTTTGATAAGGCATTGCGCATGTATCGCCTAAATTTATCTTTGGAAAACGAGCCGCTTGAAATTGGAAGAAGCAGGATTTTTATGCCTGGCTGGCTTGAAAATGAATCTATCTGGCTGCATATGGAATACAAATATCTCCTCGAAATACTTAAGAAAGGTTTATATGAAGAATTTTACGAAGATTTTCATAATTGTGCAGTATGTTTTTTTGACGCAGAAAAGTATGGAAGGAATATCCTGGAAAATTCTTCTTTTATAGTAAGCAGCGCCAATCCTGACAAAAATTTATGGAATAAAGGTTTTGTAGCGCGTTTAAGCGGAGCCACTGTTGAGCTTTTAAACATCTGGATTATAATGTGCATGGGTAAGTCGCCATTTGGCGTAAATGAGAGCGGCGAATTAGCTCTTAAATTTTCCCCTATTCTTAAATCAGAACTTTTTACCAAGCAAGAACAGAAAATTGAATTTGCAGGTAAAAGCCAGATTATAGAAAAAGATTGTTTGGCCTTTAAGTTATTTTCAAAAACCCTGGTTGTTTATCATAATCCAAGCAGAAAAGATACATTCAATAAAAATTGCACAGTAAATAAAATAGTGGTGGCTGAAGGTGTCAAAAAATATACAATAGAAAGTGATAGTATAAAATCACCTTTAGCTCAAAGGATAAGAGAGGCTAGAGCCGACTATATAGATATTTATCTTAAATAGCAAAGATAAATAGTAAAATTTTGCTAAAAAGCCCAAAAATCATTGAATTTACTGAGGTTTTCTGATTTTTTTTAAGAAAATTCTTGACAAGGCTGGTTTTCTTTGCTAAAACTGAAGTAGCTCTTTGTAATTGTTTTATTTTTGGTTATACCATCCACGGACGGTCTTAAACTGGCAAAGAAGGAGGTGGGGAATAAAATTAAAAAGCCAAGATTGTCGTAATCTGGATGATATAACTATAGATTGGTAATAACAAGGCATTCCCTGTAATTAAAGGGTAGCTAACCTTGTGTGCACATATATTTTTACTTTATACCAAATAGGATCAAAAGGAGGAAACTAATGAGTAAGAGACTATTAATTATGGCAGCAATTTTGCTTTTAAGCGTTCCTGCATTTGCTGCTGTAGAAAATATCAAAGTAAGCGGCGATATCAATGAACAGTTTGTGTTGAGAGATATGTCTTTGGGCGGGGTAACCGGGGGCGAAAGGTATATCCCGATGGACGCCGAAAGCTATCTTCTCTCTCAAGTGAGATTAAGATTCGATGCGGATTTAACAGAAAATGTTTCCGGAGTTATCCGTATAATCGATGAAAGAATGTGGGGAAGCAACCATGATTATGATTGGGCTGACAATGGCTATGAAACTTCATATGATGATATAGGGATAGACCTTGCTTACATCGAATTGAAAGAATTTTTGTATCAGCCTTTAAGCGTTACAGTGGGTCGTCAGAATCTTCGCTACGGTAGTGGTTTGATCGTTGCTGATCCTGATACAAACATGATGACCGCAGTAAATAATAATGAGACCCCTTTTGGAGATTTGTCTCTAAAGAAATCATTCGATGCGGCAAAGGTTGTTCTTGATTTTGCACCTTGGACGATTGATGCTATCTATTCTAAAGTGAATGGTAATCACACCTATATTCACGACAACACAAATCTTTGGGGTGTTAATGCTAACTATCAGTGGGGTTCTTTTGACGGAGTAACTGAAGCTTATTATTTTGGTGCGCAGAATAATAGAGACGGTTTGCTTTACTCAAAAGTGAATACACAAATTCCGGAAAATCAAGATATTACCCACGTCATTGGAGCAAGAACGCAATTTAACCCGATGGAAAAGTTAACGTTAGGGTTAGAAGGTGCTTATCAGTTTGGCGATGTCCAAGATCTTACAGCTCAGACCTACACTGCGCTTGATACGCCTGCGCAACATTTACGCGCATTTGCTATTGAGGCAATGGCAGAGTACAGATTTATGACTAAGTATAATCCGACACTCGGTTTAACTTATGTTTATTTAAGCGGTGAAGATGATTTGGATAAAAATCATTTTACCGGTTGGGATCCGATGTTTGAAGACCAGTCTTTGGGTGAAATTGCTAATATTCTTTTCCCGAACAGCAACATCCAGGGCGCAAGAGTTAACGGTTCTATCATGCCAAGGGAAGATATTACCTTGGGCGCTTCGTACAGCTTCTTGAAATTAGCTAATAATATAAACTACACTGCAGGCGCCAACACTTACGAAATTCCTCTTGGTTGGTATGGAGGAGTTACTTACGATGTTAACACTAACGACACTTATTTAGGAAGTGAAGTTGATGCCTACGCAACATATGATTATACGGAAGATGTCCAGCTTAAACTTACTGGCGCATGGTTTATACCAGGCGATTTCTTCGCAGATACAAACGATGACCTAGCATATTCAGTAAGAGGCGGAATCAACCTTAACTTCTAAGTTAATTACTTAAGCTAACTTAACCCCGTTTCGGGAAACCGAAACGGGGTTTTTTATTTCTTTTACTGCGGGATTTACCCCGTTAGGCCAAAAAATAGTTTCAGGTCAGTAGAAAAATAATAATTAACTGGCGAGATAAAACTTATAAACGCTGTTACATGTTATGGTCTAACGGGGTTTACTTTTGGCAAAAAATAAGTATAATTATTGTTGCTCGCGGGTGTATGTTGAATTTAATCGGTTTCTATCGGAGGAAAGTAAAATGGAACAGATTCAGTTGCCGGAAGAGGAGATTCGTGATGGCGCGCCGTTTGCTGCCCTGTCTTATTTCTTTTTTTTATGGATTTTGACTTTTATCTGGAAAAAAGAAAACCGTTTTGCGCATTTTCATGCAAAGCAGGGAATAGCTATGTTTGTCGGAGAAATAGCTGTAGGGGTATTGTCTCTTATGCCTTTCATCGGTATTGTGTTTTATGTGGCGGGGCTTTTACTTTTTCTTTTCCTTTCTCTTTATGGAATTTATTACGCTTTAACCGGAAGGATGAAGCGCATACCATTTATAAGCAATGTAGCAGACAGGTTTATCGTTTAAAACAAAAAAATGAGAAATTTTATAAGAGTGTGGGAAGAAGTCAATATACAGGAAATTGAAAAAACTCTTATTGTTATCGGAGAGTTATCTGCGGAGTGCTACGCCTGCCATAAAATAGGCATAGATTCAAAAGCCCACGTGTGCCCTGCTTGCGGCACGAATTTCAAATATGTCGGTTTTAGAAGAAGGGTAGAAGGAGCCTATCTGCATAGGATAAAAGAAGAAATGCCTTATGCCATCTTTATTGATTTCGATGACTTTAAAAAAGCTGTAGGCAAGAAGGATGCCAGAAGGCTATTGGATATTTGAAGCTCGAAGCGGGTATAGGTGTCGATATCCGCGGGGCAAGTGTTTATTAATAAAATAAGATCCTTTGGCTGCAGTGCAGTCTCAGGATCGATTCGCACTATCATTTTTTCCGCACGTCCGTCTACGGCGGCCAGCTTGAAAAAATAATGTGCTCATTGAGGTTAACATGGCTAAAGGTAGAAAGGCTTCGGGGCCTACAAAGAAAAAATATTGCGACTTTCATAAGAAGTCGTCCCGCTGCAGAAAGGGAAAAAAGAAATAAGTTCTTTCGGTTTCTTGATTTTAAAATAAATCCATTCTATTGTTTGCCCCTATGGCTCAATTGGATAGAGCATCTGGCTTCGGACCAGAGGGTTGGGTGTTCAACTCACCCTAGGGGCGTAAATCAAAATTGATTTTCGCTGATTGACAGCTAAGATGAATTTGTTCGGAGAGGTGCCGGAGCGGTTTAACGGGTACGCCTGGAGAGCGTAAGTTCCGAGAAATCGGGACCCAGGGTTCAAATCCCTGCCTCTCCGTTGTCCTACTTATAGCGAGAAAACATCTAACCAGAAATGGAGATGTTTTCTCGCAACATACAGAAAAAGGACAACGGATTCCGACGAGGCTCCGCCCGAGTCGGAATATCGTTGATGACATTTCATCTAGAAGAAAAACAACGGACTCTGGCGAAGCTCCTGCGAAGCCAGAGTATCGTTGACAGAA
>JAQVOZ010000147.1 GCA_028702365.1 Candidatus Omnitrophota bacterium
CATCAAGGCTTATTCCTCCGGATGTAAATTCCGCCTCGTTCCAGCCTCTGGTGCCTAAGACGTTAAAGGCTTTTCCTTTTAGGGCAGATACTATTGCTTTGATATTTTTTTCTTCAAGCGGCGCCTTTAATGCTTTTGCGAATTTATTGGGCAATATTCCCGCTATCAGGTCCTCTGCGCTGAATCCCTTAATTAATCTTTGAACTAATTCCGCTTCAAGGGTTTCTTTTTCGATAAACGGGGCCATGTCTACTTCTATTTTTACATTCTTGTTATACCTGTTTATGGCGAGAGATGCCTCTTCGCTTATATCAAGTATTGCCGTGCCGGATAAGCCGTATTTGGTAAAAAGGACTTCTCCATCTGCCTCGCAAGCTATTTTTCCGTCAATAATACATTTTACTTTGGAAGATATTTTCTGCCCCTGTAAAAAATGGCAGAACTGGTCCTTAACTACCAAAGGCACGGCGGCAGGCACCGGTGTAACTATACGATGGCCAAATTTGGCCGCCATGGCATAAAGGCTTAAACTTGAACCCAGCGCAGGATAAGCTTTGCCGCCTGCCGCAAATATAATTTTCTTACAATTTACTTTTTGTGAATTTTTTGATTTTATAATAAAACTGTCTTTATCTTTAACTACCTCAATTACTTCAAACCCCAACTCAACCGGAATTATAAGTTTTTTAACCCAAATTTCCAATATCTTTAAAACCGAAGCCGCCTGGTTAGTGACAGGAAAGAATCGCCCTTCCTGCGAGTAATATTTAAGCCCAAGTTTGTCGAAGAACTCAAGTATTTCATTTTTCCCGAACTGGTCAAAAACAGATTTTACAAACTTCTGCGCTTGGCTGTTATAGAAACTTTCGTTGAGCTTTTCATTAAGAAAATTACACCTGCCCGCGCCGCAGACAGAAATTTTCCTGCCTATAGAATTTTGTTTTTCCAGTAAAATTACATTTTTCTTCAGAAACGCAGCGCCTATAGAAGCTGTTATTCCGGCTGGGCCCGCTCCTATGATAGCTATATCGTAATTATTCATTTTTTATAATTATAAATTTCGATAACAGTAAGACGGGCAGGTTGCTTATTTTTGATGTGAAGCATGACCTTTGTTTCTTTTTTTATGCCATTTTACGATCTCTCCTCCTATATCTATTGCCGCTAAAACAATAAATAAAGCAACAAGAGACCATTTTTTTGCATCCATGCTTTCGTGGTCTATCAAGAAGTATCCTTTAAATCTAAAAATTATCGCGATATTAATTACCCATATGAAAAGTTTATATTCCTTATTTTCAATTATGCGGCCGAAACTAAAAGGCCATTTCTCCTGTTTTTTATACCTGAAAAAAGTAGGAATTATCATCGGCACTTTATCCTTATAGCCAAGATAGATTTTCCCGTACTTTTCGGTTAATGCCCGCTCCTCGTGCCTGATAGTACGATAATATACCGCAGCCATGATTATTACGAAACCAAGGCCTGCATAAGAGGTGTTTAGCATTATCATAAAACCTATGGTAATTAGCATAGTGCCAAGATATAGGGGGTTACGCACAACAGAATAAGGGCCTGAAGTCGTAAGTTTATGTGTTTTAATAGCATAACCGTTTGCCCAAAGCCGCACGATTAAGCCTAAAATCACGAAACAAATACCGGGAGTGAATGATTCTTTTGTGGGGCTGCAGAATAATAAAACAAACAAACCGAATGGATAGGTAATAAAAAAGCGCAATTTAAACCAGCGTTTTAATCTATTCTTGATATGCATAAAAATTACCGGCAATAAAAATGGTTAAAAAAAATTAATACTCATTCCCGGATGCACGTCTGTAATGGTTACGCCCTTGATGATAACATTTACTTTTTCTTTTATACGGGCAATTTTTACTTTAACGCCGTTTATATCCATACGTACTACCGTAACAAGCTTACCTGCCGGGGTTTTTCCCTGCGAACCTTCTTCAATAGATCCATCCACGATGTCTCCGGAAGCAAGCACACCCAGGCCCGGGGAATTAAAACAACTCTTAACAACAAATTCCGCATGCATACGAAATTTTTTCCTGCAGGGCGTTTCTAATTATTTCTTTACGCGGAGTAATTTCACACAATCAAAATAATAAACGCCTTTTCCCGGAAGGCGCGGTTCGAATTGAAAGCTCATAACAGGAAAATCCAGCGTTTCATTTTTAGCTGCGCTATCCGGCTGCCAATCTTTGCGCGGGAAAAAATCTTTAAACGGGCATATTATCTCTTTCCAGCCGGTAAAATCATCGTCAATTATGTATCGCCAGATTTCTCCGCCTTTGTCTTTTATGTCAAAAGCAACGACCCCGCCGCTGTTTGAACCATACATTTGTAAACTTATAGCATTATAAGCGCGCCATTTTATATCTTGCGGAGGGACTTCCCATTTAGCCGCACCTTTCACGTCAAGGTTATATCCACGCGCTATCCACATGTAGCCTGAAGGTTTAAGCTCATAATCAATTTTCAGTGACTGACCGCCGCACATTTTAATACTGGCATCGGCTTCTACTTTTAATAAAGAGCCTTCTGCAGCTCCGTAATCAACTGTTTCCTTGTCAATCTGCCCTTCAAAACTATCAATCATAACCTCTTTTGGCGCCTTGGAGCAACCAATGAGGCCGATGATTAGCAGGGAGATAATTAAAAAAATATTTCTTCCTTTCATTATGATTCCTCCTTAAAGTTAAGGCTAGACTTAGCCTCTTATCTTAATCCCGCCGGAATATAGCCTTCCAAATCAATTGTTATGTATTTGTAGCCTATCTTTTTCAATTTTTTTATAAGGTTATTTATACCAGAATTACCAAGCTTAGTCCATTGTTTATTTTCGATTTCTATGCGCAAAATGTTGCCATGGTCACGTGCGCGCAATATGTTTTTATCCCCTAAGTATTCTCGCAAAATGTTTTCCGCTCTTTCTATTTTTGCCAATTTTTCTGGAGTGATTTTTTCGCAGAAAGGTATACGTGAAGCAAGACAGGCGTTAGGTGACTTTTGGCGAATATTTAGTTTGCCAGCCAATTTTTTTATATCGGCCTTCGTTAAACCGCACTCAAGAAAAGGGCTCATAATATTGAATTCTTTATTTGCTGCAAACCCTGGCCGCACGTCAAAACAATCATCCTTGTTTGTACCGTCTAAAATATTTTTTATTTTATATTTACCTGCAAGAGCCTTTAATTTAATGAATAGTTCACGTTTGCACCAATAACACCTGCCTGGAGAATTACTTATAAATTTTTTATTTTTAAATTCATTGGTTTTTATAATTATATGCCTTATCCCTATCAGCTTTGCTGTTTTTGTTGCTTCTTTTAAGTCGGCAGAGCTATAGGTAGCGGATTTGGCGGTTACCGCAATTGCGTTTTTACCTAAACAATCAAAAACAATTTTAGCTAAAACAGAGCTGTCAGTGCCTCCGGAAAATGCAATTACGGCTGCTCTTAGATTGAGTATTTTTCTCCTTAGAACTGTGTATTTTTTACTTAGCGAAATCATCTTTCTCGATAACACCTGCGGCTAAAACTGCGCCCTTGTGATAGAAAACAGCAATCTGCCCGGGGGTTATTGCCTCAGCTGCGGTTTTAAGGGTAACTAAGATTCTTTCTCCTTTTAATTCCGGAACGCAATCGTATAATTTGGAATTATAACGTATTTTCACCTTGATATCGGTTAACTTATTATCCGGAAAATAACTCTTCCAATTGACAAAAGAATTTATATTCTTTACGCTGAAATTTTCTTTAGCCAGGTATTTTTTTTCTCCTACAATAACAGCATTATCCCGCTCGTTAACCTCTAAAACATACAATGGTTCATGCCAGCTTATACCAAGGCCGGTGCGCTGGCCGTAAGTAAAATAATATATGCCTTTGTGCCTGCCTAAAATTTTGCCGTTTATATGACGGATGTTACCATAATAATTTTGCGGGTCTTTGAGCGTTTTTTCTATAAAATTGTAATATTGTTTTTCTTTTACAAAACAGATATCCTGGCTTTCTTTTCTCTCCTGAAACATAAGTTTTTCTTTTTGAGAGATTTTTTTAACTTTATCTTTTGTGTAGCTGCCTAAAGGAAAAATAAGATGGGTCAGGATTTCCGGCTTAATTAAAGACAAGAAATATTCCTGGGACTTTACAATATCTTTCGCGCATTTTAGCAGTAAATGTTTTTTTCTTTTTACTATGCTCGCGTAATGGCCGGTTGAAAGGAAGTTGAAACCCATTGCTCTTATTTTTTCAAAAAGATACCCGAAT
>JAQVOZ010000148.1 GCA_028702365.1 Candidatus Omnitrophota bacterium
GTAAGCATAAGATAATCGGTTTCGTTCCTACGATGGGAGCTTTACATGATGGCCATCTCTCGCTCGTTAAAGCTGCAAAAAAAGCTTGCGATTTCGTCGTGGTGAGCATTTTTATAAATCCTACCCAATTCAGCCCGAAAGAGGACTTTAGAAAATACCCAAAAGTATTCAACAGAGATAAAAAAATGCTGCAAAAAGAAAAAGTAGATTTAATTTTTTGCCCTTCAGTTTCCGAAATGTATACAAAAAACTTTTCTACCTATATTGAAGAAACCTATTTAAGCAAGCCGCTTTGCGGGCTTACGCGTCCGGGGCATTTTAGGGGAGTATGTACGGTTGTTGCAAAGTTGTTCAACATAATTGTGCCGGACGTTGCTTATTTTGGCCAAAAAGATTATCAGCAGGCGCAAATTATAAAACGTATGGCAGGCAATTTAAATTTTTCAACTGCCATAAAAATCTGCCCTACGGTTCGAGAGCGGGATGGCTTGGCAATGAGTTCAAGAAACGCTTATCTTAGTTCCGAAGAGAGAAAAGACGCTTTGGTTTTGTCGCAGTCCCTGGAGCTTGCCAAAGAACTTATGAAAAAAGGAGAAAAAGACGCTAAAAAGGTAATAAACAAAATTCGTAAGTTTATACTTTCCAGAAAAAGCGCCAAGATAGATTACATTGAAATAGTCGATACGCAAACCCTGCGGGCAATCAAAAAAATACAAAGAAGGGCATTGATTGTTTTAGCCGTTTACATTGGCAAAACAAGGTTGATTGACAACGTAATCGCGCATCGCATGGGCAGTTAAATTTAAGGAGGTTCTATGCAGAGAAATAAAAATAAAATAAAAATTGGAATAGTAGGCTGCGGCGCAATAGGAGAGGGCGTTGCAACTTTTATCGATAAACAGTTACGTGACAAAGCAACATTGTGGGCTATCGCGGATAAAGACAGCGAAAAGGCGGAATTCCTGATTGAAAAACTTTCAGTTGTTCCTAAAATAAGCACAATTAATAAGCTGGTTAAGAGTGTAGACCTGGTGATTGAAGCTGCCTCCGTTGACGCAGCTGCGAGCGTGCTTAAAGAAGCTATAAAATTTAAAAAAGATGTTATAGTCCTAAGTGTAGGCGCATTCATCAATGATAAAACTATAATAAAAAAATGCGAAGAGCGGGGGATTAATATTTATGTTCCGTCTGGCGCGATATGCGGCGTAGACGGGCTGGGCTCCTTAAGCCTTGGAGAAATAAAAAAGATTTCCCTGACAACCTCAAAGCCGCCTCGCGGTCTTGCCGGTGTTGATTATCTGAAAAAGAAAAATATAAACCTGAATAATTTAAAAACAGCGAAAGTGGTATTTAGGGGTGGAGTAAAAGAAGCAATAAAATATTTCCCGCAGAATATAAATGTTGCGGCAATTTTACTTTTGGCCTCATCGTTTAAAGACGTGGAAGTTATGATAAAGGCTGACCCGCAGGTAAAACGTAACATTCATCGTATAGAAATAGATACTGAAGAAGCTAAGGTTAACATTTCCGTTGAGAATGTTCCTTCAAAAATAAATCCAAAAACAAGCACTTTGGCAATTCTTTCCACGCAGTGCCTGCTAAAGAAGATTTTTTCTTCTTTTAAAATCGGCAGTTGATTATATAATATCTGTTTAACGCAGATAGGCACAGATTTTGAAACGGATGATCACAGATAAAAATATCTGCGGTCATCTGTGATTCGCTATCTGCGATTATCTGCGTGATAATAAATAAACCATGAATGATTACATAATCATCAAGGGTGCTAAAGAGCACAATCTAAAAAACATAGATTTAAGAATTCCAAAGGATAAACTTATCTGTATAACCGGATTGTCCGGTTCCGGAAAATCTTCTTTGGCGTTTGATACCATTTATGCCGAGGGTCAGCGCCGTTACGTTGAAAGCCTTTCCAGCTACGCCCGCCAGTTTTTAGAACAATTGCCTAAGCCGGAAATCGAACACATCGAAGGTTTATCTCCGACTATCGCAATTGAGCAAAGAACTGCCGGAGGCTCGCCTCGTTCAATTGTTGCTACTCAAACAGAGGTATACGATTATTTAAGGCTTCTTTTTGCGCGTATTGGCAAGCCGCATTGCTATAAATGCGGAAGGCCAATCACCAAACAGACTTCCCAGGAAATCATAGAGCGAGTATTGGCTATTCCTGCGGGCAATAAGGTGTATATTCTTTCTCCGGTAATCCGGGGCAAAAAGGGAGAATATTCAGCATTATTCAGCAGGCTGCTCAAGGAAGGATTCTCCCGTGTGCGCATCGATGGCGATAACTATGAGTTATCTGAAGACATAAAATTAGCGAAGTATAAAATCCATAATATCGAAATTATTGTCGATAGAATCCAGGTTTCTCAAGGCTACGCAAAGAGAATAAGCGACTCAGTAGAAACTGCCCTTAAACATTCAAATGGTCTGGTCCTTGTTTACGACGAAACTCAAAAAAAAGAATTTCTTTATAATTCTCAGATGAGTTGCCCTCATTGTGGTATTTCGATGGGAGAGCTTGAGCCCAGGATGTTCAGTTTTAATACGCCCTACGGGGCTTGTCCTGCTTGCCATGGGCTTGGAACGAGGCCGGAATTCGATGCCGATTTGATTTTGCCGGATAAGAAAAAAAGCCTGGAAGAAGGAGCAATTGAGGTTTGGCGCCACGGAAGCCGTGGGTATGTAATGTTTCATAAGGCGCTGCTGCGTGAGTTATCCCGGGAAGCGAATTTTTCGATGAATGTTCCGTTTGAAGATTTGCCCAAAGCAACCCGGCATCTTATTTTGCATGGAAGCGATGATGTGTATGTCTGGGGAAAGCCTTATGAGGGGGTATTTAAACGGCTAGAAAGAATGTTCAGCAAAACCGAAAGCGAGTACATGAAAGAAGAAATAGCTAAATATATGTCAAAGCTGCCATGCCCCGAATGCAACGGCGCAAGAATAAGAAAAGAGGCACTGGCCGTACGGCTGGATGGAAAATCTATCTGGGATATAATTAAAATGAGTATAGGTGATTGCTGTAATTTTTTTACTAAGCTTAAACTGTCTTCTTACGAGGAAAAAATAGCGCATTATATAATAAAGGAAATAAAGAAACGGTTTGGCTTCTGTGTTGATGTGGGGCTTTCTTATCTTTCTCTGGACAGGCTTAGCTCTACGCTTTCCGGAGGAGAAGCGCAAAGAATAAGGCTGGCTACGCAGGTGGGTTCTGCGCTTTCCGGAGTAATTTATATACTTGATGAGCCGACGATAGGCCTGCATTCGCGTGACGATAAAAAACTTATCAATACTTTAAGAAACCTGAAAGTTCTGGGTAATACTGTCATTGTTGTGGAACACGACGAGCAGATGATAGATGCCAGCGATTGGGTAATCGATCTTGGCCCTGGTGCGGGCAGTAATGGCGGTAATGTTGTTTATAACGGAGATAAGAGAGATGTCCTAAGGGCAAATACTCTTACGGCAAAATATTTAAGAGGAGAAGAGAGGATTGAGATACCGCTAAACCGAAGGCCTTACAACGATAAGCCTTATTTGCTTGTAAGCAAAGCAACTGAACATAACCTGAAAAATATCGACGTAAAGATACCGCTTGAAGTTTTTGTATGTGTGACCGGCGTGTCGGGTTCCGGCAAATCAACGCTGGTCGAAGATATATTATATAAAGTATTAGCTAAAAGAATTTACGATTCACGAGAAAAGCCAGGAGCGCATAAGAAAATAGACGGGCTGGAATCAATTGATAAAGTGATAATCGTAGACCAGTCTCCCATAGGCAGGACTCCTCGTTCAAATCCGGCAACCTATACCGGAGTATTTACCTACATCCGGGATGTCTTTAGCCAGCTTCCCGAAGCAAAGCAAAGAGGCTATAAACCGTCCAGGTTCAGTTTTAATGTTTCGGGAGGAAGGTGCGAAGCCTGCCAGGGCGATGGAACAAAAAAAATAGAAATGCATTTCTTGCCTGATGTTCATGTTCCTTGCGAGGTCTGCGAAGGAAAAAGATTCAACAAGCAGACTTTAGAAATAACGTTTAAGGGAAAAAGCATATTCGATTGTTTGCAGATGAATGTCGAGGAGGCTTACGAACTTTTTGAAAATTTTCCGCACATAAGAAATATTCTTAAAACAGTAAAAGACGTGGGGCTTGGTTATATCACTTTAGGCCAGGCGGCAACAACTCTTTCCGGAGGAGAAGCCCAAAGGATAAAGCTTGCTTCGCAGCTTCGCAA
>JAQVOZ010000149.1 GCA_028702365.1 Candidatus Omnitrophota bacterium
CAAAAACGTACCAATAGAAAAATAGAGATGGTCGCCCCCCTGGTTCCTTTCAGAAAATGTGCGGACAGCAAGTCTGTGTTGAGGGGGCGGTATGGATTTAAAATAAATGATAAAATCATCATCTCGGTGGGTTCAATGAAAAAGCCGAAAGGAAGCGATATAATCCTGAATGCTTTTATCAAGATAGAAAAAGAATACATAAAAAAGCATAATTTAAAGCTTATTTATGCAGGCAGAGATTTCATGAAAAAAAAATTGCAAAGGCAAGTAAAAAAAAATAATCTTGAGTGGTGTATAAAATTTTTTGGAAAAGTGGAATACGAACGGATTCACGAATTATATAAAATGGCAGATATGTATATAACAGCCTCTTTTGTTGAGGGGAATTCAATTTCTTTATTAGAAGCTTTTTTTAACGGTTTAGCTATAATTGGAGCCGATAGTGTCGGAATAAATGATGTAATTAAAGATGAAGAAAATGGTTTATTGTTTGAAGCAGGGAACGTGAATCAACTAAAAGAGCAGATTCAGCGAATGGTTGAAGATGAAGCATTATCGCAAAAGATATGCGAAAATGCCAGAAAGTTTTATGCTCTAAATTATAATTTCGAAGATACAATCAAAGCATATTTAAATATTTTAAGAACTATATCGCATGCATCCAATTAATATTGCTTACCATTTTTTGCCTTTAGCGGCAGTTTTACGTTTTAATTCCGCGAGAGTTATTTTACCCCTCAAAAAAAATGTACCACTTGCAATTAAGGTGAAGGGGCGGAAAAACCCGCCTGCGGGGATGTGCATTATGCGGGACAAAAGGTTTACGAAAGAATAGATCTGCAATGCCACTACTTTAGCAAATACTTTTTAAGTTAGAGATAAGCTCTTTGCCAATATATTTTTCATAGCAATACTTAGACGTTAGATTGTCTAATGCCTGATTCGGGTAATCCGTATTGTAATTATTTTATCCATAATGGGCTTAGGTTTTATCGATCCTCTTTTGGCACGAAGTCTGACCCGCGGGATAGCCAGCATATTGTGCTCTTTTATAATTCAGTATACACATTTAATTGATTTTCTATGCATATAACTGTTTAGGCAACAAGGTAGATAATTTTGGAAAAATTTAATCCTGCGTCATTCTTGACAGCATGGAAGCGCGCGTGATATTATAAAAAATAATTTTTAGATTAATCTAAAAGGATAGATAATTATAAAAGGCTTTTCCGTAAAGCTTATTAGAAAGTATATGGCGAACCCCGGCAATAAAAGCATACATATAAATAAACTGCTCTTACCTACTTTGGAAGAATTCATGCCATATCTTGAAGAAATTTGGGCAAGTAAAAAACTCACTAACAACGGACCGTTCTACAGCCATCTAGAAAATGCTCTGTGCGATTATCTAGGAGTCGAACGAGTGGATTTCTTTAGAGTATATTTTAAAATATACTCTGACGCGTTTAATCCTCAAAGTTCCAGAATCTCCATAAAGTAAACAAAGAAACAAAATTGAAGAATATGAAAATAGCAAAAACGTTTTTGGATAGGAAAGGTATAAAATGGAAAAGTATATAGTGTAACTTTTTGCGATACTAAAAAATCTATAAAACGTAGCACCTTTATTTCTTTAAATAAAATGGATGAAATTAATCCACACAGGAATTGGGCAAACATCATATACAACAAAATGGGGGTTTATGGAGTGATTCAAAACGAGGCAGATTGTGCCAAATTTTTCTCATAATAAATTTTAACGGCGCGAGATATTTAGTTAGTAAGGAGTAAAGATGGGAATATATGAGTGGCATAGAACATTCAGTAAAGAGCAGATAGAAAAGCGAATAAATGATTCATATGAATTGCCGAATCGGGTGGTAGATTTAATCCCTGAGCCGCTTGTTTCAGTTATAACATCAACTTACCAGCACGCACCTTACATCAAAGACTGTATCGAGGGAGTATTAATGCAAAAAACCACTTTCCCTATAGAGTATATTATTGGCGAGGATTTTAGTACCGATGGAACACGTGAGATAGTTTTTGAATACGCCAAAAAATATCCCAATATAATCAGAGTTATTACTGCAGATTATAATGTGGGTGGTAAATCTAACAGCCGAAGATGCCACGGGGCTTGCCGTGGCAAATACATAGCCTTATGCGAAGGGGATGATTACTGGATAGACCCGCATAAACTCCAAAAACAGGTGGATTCCCTGGAGAGGCACAGTGATTGTGTGCTTTGTTTCCATAGGGCGCGGATATCAAAGGAAGGGGGATCGGGATCGCCGAGTTTTTACCTTACACACAAGCCAAAAGAGTTTGTGAGTATGGAAGAAATATTAAACAACAATTTTATTGCTAACGCGAGCGTCGTATATAGACGAGAAATATTAGAAAAACTTCCAGATTGGATGGAGAGGTTCATTTTTGCCGATTGGATGCGCAATCTGGTCTGTGCTCAGTATGGAAAAATTATTTATATTGATGAAGTTATGAGCGTATATCGAGTTCATCCGGGCGGTGTTTGGTCTAGCCAGCACAATAGCATTAAAGGAAAGGTAAATATATATACAGAAAATTTGGAATTTTACGAAGCAGCCGCTAATTATTTAGATAAAAAATATCTTTGTATTATTGATAAGAAGCGCGTAAATCTTTATTTAGCCATTGCAAGTAATTATTATAAGTTAGATCAAAAACAAAAAGCGTTGGAATGCCTAAAGCAGGCAATGAAAGTTACTTTTAAATCCACAGGGCTTACCGGGAGCCAAAAAACGCGATTTATCATAAAAACACTAAAATATGTTTTAGCGGCCATTTTTAAGATAAGCTAAAATAGCCTTCCATGCATAAATGGTGTTATCACATATAATGTGTTTACGCGCGAACTCTACCACTTGAACTCCCGCCCAAGCTTCTGCAATGCCGCCTTTAGAAACTCTCTTTTAGGCTATTTTTGCCCCGCTGTTTTCACGATTGTAAGCGGCACAGTTTTTTTTGGGGGGTCAACCAAAGCTATTATTATTGGCAAAAAAAGAGGCGGTATGATTGTGGAGATTGTTATGCCTGGAATTAAAAATACAAGCAGTGGATATAATACCGAAATAGACCCGTTTTCTCTAAATTTATTTTGCTTAATTATTCTTTTAAAAATAATGACTGTTGGAATAAATAAAATTAATCCTCCCTCCCAGATCATCTTTATGTACGCGCTGTGGACATCCCTTTCGATGGGCGGCAAAGAAATTCTGCCTAGCAATAAATAATGGGGATTTTGTATAATGTCTTGTATGTAAGCGAACCATTTAGCGGGCCTGCTACTTATACTCTCCGTATCAATTGATTTTTCTATAAGTTCTCTATCGGTCAGACGGGATGTTAATACATCCCCAAATTTTATTAGAATAAACCCCATCACTGCCGTCAAGAAAATAAATACCATTTTCTTTTTGAAACTTTTTATATTTTTGAATAAAAAAAAGCACATAATGATGATAATGGCAGCAAAAGCTGCTCGGCTTCCTGTCTTTAATATTGCCAAAAACACAAGGCCTGCGGCGATATAATATCGCAAGCCATGTTTAGGAGTTATCTCTATATTGCTTATGTAATACCCAAATAAGATTGCAAATATCATGCCAGCCACGTTAGCATCGCCCGACGCGCTAAAGCCGGTTATTCTATGGGTTACTTTATCTATGCTAGTCATAGCAGCATTTTCTTCTATAAAAGTGAAGCCTAATGTTGCCAAAGAATTTTGGAACAAAATGGATATGCTAAATATAAAAGCAAGAACGATAAATGTTTTATCCACATATTTCGGAGTTTTTGGTTTAAAGATATCCACAATTATATAGTATATACAATAAGTTCGGGCTATTGATTTCAGTATTCTTATAGCCATTTTCCCCGGCGGCGGAGCCAATTCCGGAAATAATAAAAAATTCTTTAAGGTTATATATATAGGAAACGCACACATAATAAATACAGCCATAAAAATTGCATTTTTCTGGTTGCCAGTAAGCAATTTCGATGATTTGGGCCGCATCAAAAAAAATATCAATAAAGATATTAAAGCAATATCGTCTATGTAAATAGTATAGCTTGAAGATAGTTTCAGTCCTTCTGGAAGGAATTGGTTGGTCGATAGCAGCAGCAAAAATAAAGATGTCAACAACTCTCTTTTGAAAAGAATAAATGAGAAAAAAATAATCCCGAGGAGCAATACGAAAATTATTGATGTTAACG
>JAQVOZ010000150.1 GCA_028702365.1 Candidatus Omnitrophota bacterium
AAAACCGCTGAAACATTTCATTTCCCGCATCAAGGCGCACAAATCTTTCATAATATCCTTTAGTATCGGGCGCGATAATAAATGCCGGCCGTGCCGGTTTAGCAATATCTTGCGGAAAAACATCCACATAATGCCCTGTCTCATGAATTATTAGACAAAGGTGCCCGTCTTGGCGGGAGTATCCGACGACGGCATGGACGCCTAACCTGCCTAAAATATAAATTGTAATCATGGTATGCATCGGACAATGATACAAAGAATTCATAAGGGCATAAGGTTTAAGAATTTTTCTGGCCAGAATCACTGCCAAACGTATTTTTTTTCTTTGTGCAAACGTAAGCGTTTTTGAAGATGATGAACTGGCAGATTTTTTTGCATCTAAATAATACCGTTCAAAATCACTAACAGCAAGCGCCTCTCCTGTAAGATTATCCTTAACTAAGTAATGACCGTAGTGTGCGGCATCACTTCCATACATATCAAAAACAGCTTCCCTTCCGTCGCCTGACGCCAAAACAAGCCACCCGCCTTCCTTAAGGCTTAGGGCCATCCCTTTAACTGCTGCAGCCTTATCAGCCGGAGTATAGTAATGCGAAAGTACGTTTGAGCAGGTAATCATATCAGCATTCTTTATGCCCGACGCCACTAGATCAAACTCATCTTCATGAATAAAACGCACAGTAATTTTTGGCGATAAATTATTGTTTTGCCTGCTTTCGCTTGCCATTTTTACAGCCTGTCTATCCCTTTCAACTCCAATAATCGATATTCCGGTATCAGTTAATCCAAACCTATCAAATGCATGCCGCAATATCCTTGCAAAGTCAAACGTTGTCGGCGCGCCTTTATCTCCGAAACCTACATCAACAACAGCAATGTTTGGGGCTATTTTCTTTTTTGATGCGCGTATTTTTCGTGCAAGCCATACCGCAAGAACACTATGTAATTCAATCAATCTTCCAGGGTAGGTATGGCCAGATGCATTGCGTGATAAATTGACGATAACCCTGCTTGAATATTTTTTTATCGGCTGCCGATACCCCGATGAACTGGCGCGGCCGGATGGTTTTTTATGAGTTGCCGCCGCAACGCCAATACCAACATCGTAACCTGAGGTGCGAAGAATAGCCGCTTCATCTATGCCGATTCTTGACAATGCGGATAAATCATCTTTGGGATTGCCTTGCGATACAATAAATTTATCGCGTATTTGTTCTAATCTTTCCTTAAACTGGCCGGCTCTATGGCCTTTCTGGAATTTGTTTTTGTCCCTGTTGTTAATAACTGCCGTAAGCTGTGTGCGTTTACGATTTTTCAAATTATCAACTTCTGCCCGAGTAAGAACTTTTTCTTTTTCATCAAAAGCTTTCTTGTATGTAATCCAATACCCTTCCTTAAACAATCTTTTAATTGCGGTATCGAGACGCTCTGGCTTTACCCAAGATGTTTTGTGCTCTGCAGACGAAGAGCTTGAATGTTTCTCTGCGTTTGGAATATCTGCCTTTGTTAAATCAGCGGCTGATTTAGAAACGTATTTACACCCTTGTATAAATTTTATAGCTTGAGATATCTGTAACGATTCTACGCCCTGTTTTTTAGCGCTCTTTGCTGCCTGCAAATGACGTTCTAAAATCTCAATAACTGCCTCTTTTATACGGTCAAAATTGTTCCTCATAAAAAGAGAACAAAGCTCTGGTTCGGATATTTTCCTGCCGATTTCCAAACGGCTGAAACGTCTAAATTCCCTGCGTAAATCAGCAAGCATTTTTTGTTTCGCTAAAAGATATACAATGCGAACATACATCTGAAGGGGTAACAATCCGCCAAGATCAACTTTAGCATCTTCCCTGACAGTTGTTAAAGCATCTATGGCCAGCTTGTAGTGGTCAACGGCCTGTTTTCGGCTATCTTCAAGATCATAAAGACACGCTATTTGAATATTCAGATTAGCTATATCAGCAAGGACAGATCTCTGCTCGGGAAAAGTTTTTCCGGCCGCCTGCCCGGTTGTTTGCGCCCTTTTCAATTGAGCCTCTTTTGTAGCTATTTGTCTTTTAACGATTTCTCTTTGCTTGTGCGCAAGAGCAACGGTAAACATATCGCTTGCTGCCATCATTCGCCAGCATCTTCTAGTAAGTTTTGCGTAAGTATTAAAAGGATCTACTTTCATGGCTCTGCCGTGGGCTGCTTCAACATCTTCAAAAGTGACCATTCTGCCGTTTTCAAGAATCCGGGAATATTCCTCCAATTCCATCTGGTCATGATGCAGAACTGTGGCGATATACCGGGAATCTTCAATGTTCTCTAAAAACCGCGCGGGAATATAAATCAGCTTGCTTTCTTTGCCTATATGGGTTACCTGATAATAAGACCGCCCATTTTCCTCTTTTCCGTAAAGAAGAAAATGGCTCGGCACATCTACCTCTATTACCGTAGTTTCTCTCTCAAATCTATTGGCTCTGGCAATTGCATCCCTATTAGTTTTGTTCTTCGGTTTAAGCGAGCTTAATGCTCTCGCTGCGTTGCATATTTTAATTGCATTTTGCGATTCTAAATCAATTGGCAAAATTTCTTCCCAGCTTTTTTTCTTGTAACAACTTCCTGTCTTTATTATCTTTTTAGGAAATGCCTGAATAATCAAATCTGCCTGATAATGGCGCGGTAATAAATTCCCTTCGCCGAAAGAAGTGTTGGGGCTTTGCGGCAAAATAACAGAAACCCTGCGCTGGCCAGCTTTTGCCTGCGCTTTCATTTGTGCTGCCATGTCAGGTATTTGCATTGCTATTTTTAATAAGAAGCCGTCGATCTGTGCGGCCATAGCTTTTTCTATCTGCCTAATATCATCCTGATGCTCTAATCTTTTTAACAATGAAAGCTTATTACAAACTACAACTAACAATTCATCTTGATAGCTACGTAATGACTTTTCTGCTTGCGCGTAATCATCTTGAGTTAATGCTCTCTTTCCATTGCCTACCCAAGTATTGTTTATTGCTATAATTCTTTGGCCAATTAAGCCGGTTAATTTAGCTATGGTAGTTACAATTTGCCTAAAGGGATGTTCTAGATACATTTTTAATCTGGCTTTCATTTGTTCCGTTACTTCTTGCATTCTTTGCTCTAATTCCTTACGTTCACCCGTAGACAATTCTCTTTCAGCAATAATATTACCGGCAGTCATACATTCAATTCTTGCTGTTTCAAAAATTCTTTCATCTAGATAGCGTAATGCTCTGTCCAAATGCCCGCGCGCCTGTTTAAAAGCAGAAGTGGTCTCGTTGGAATAGCCATAAAATAAACGATGTAAGCGCGGATTGCTATCAATAGCATTTCTGACTTCCTTGGCTGTTGCAGGATTTCCCTGTTCGCCCAATGTTTTGCTTATTTGCTGCGTAGTAAGGCGAACTCCTGTTTTGTTTGCCCTTAATATTAGAGCTACGGCAGCTTGCAGGCTTCTTGTCCTTTGCGGATTTTCATCTTCTATCTCTGAACCTTCATCTTGAGTGCCGTTTCCCCAAGCTGATACACCAAAACCCAAGACCTCCAAATCAATGCCAGCAGCCTTAAAATTGCCTAGCGTTCTCTTGCTTACGCTAGCAATTTTTCCTTTAACAAGATTATGCACTGTTCCCCTGCCTATTCCTGATACCTTGGCGAAGCTTCTAACGCTCTCGTGTCTTTCTTCTATTAATGCTGCCAATTTCTCCGCTGGGGTTTCTGCGGGTTTGGAATCTGCGCTTGAGCTCGAAGAAGCAGAAGAAACTATTGGCCTTTCAAACTGTTTAATTCTAAAATACCAGTTATTATCCTGAGTGTTATTGGTAAGCCAAACTACTTGTCCGGATTTGAGTAAAAGTTTAATATTGAAAAGGAGTGAGTTTACGGATTTGGGTATGGTGAATTTCGCAGATATTTTATAATTGTTATTCTCGCCTCTTTGCTCTTCGGCCCGTAATTGCTCCAAGGAAATTTCCGGCGCCGATTCAGGCCAGGGTTGATTGTTGGAAGTATAATGCACAAAACCTTTTAGGCCTAAACAATTGATAAGCTTTGCGTTGTCAAAACTTTTAAAATCACTGGGTAACTCTCTATGCTCTAAAGCGATATCAAAAGACACCGCAACCTTGCGTTCTGGCCCAATTGCTATTTCACTTCCATTCGTTGGCTGTAAGTTTCCAGCCCAATGCATAAATGGCGCAT
>JAQVOZ010000151.1 GCA_028702365.1 Candidatus Omnitrophota bacterium
TTAATCCAAACGGCGTTATTCCTTATCCAGAAGGAACATTCGATTTTATATATAGTAATCAAGTTATTGAGCACGTTGAGGATTTAAACAAAGTTTTAAGTGAAATGCACAGGGTGCTAAAAAATAAAGGGAATGTTGAATCAATACGAATTATTATAAATCCCATTGGCGGTTAAACAGAATAATCGGATGTATTCTAAGCCAACATAAAAAAGGACAATAATGAAAACAAAGGTTGTTATTATTGGAGGGAAAGGCGCGGCTGTTGTGGTTGCAGAGCAAATTTATGATGCGCAGATAAAAGGCGAAGATATTGAATTCCTTGGTTTTGCATTTGACGATGAATCATTCGGAAAGGAAATAAACGGCTTCCCTATTTTATGCAAAACTTATGATGCCTATAATAAATATTCGAAAGTGGATGATGTTAAATTTATTTTTCAATTGTACCGCCCTGATTTAATGGAAGAAAGGATTAATTTATTAAATAGCTATAGAATTCCTCTTGAAAAATTTTACACTTTTATTCATCCATCTAGTTTTGTAGCTAAAAGCGCAAAGATAGGATTTGGCTGCTCTATTTTAGCTAACACGGTTATTAACTCAAATGTTGTGATAGGCCATCATTGTTCTATCCAGTCTGGTAGTTTAATTGGGCATGATACCCACATGGGCGATTATAACTTTATTGCAGCGCAAGTAGTAGTGGGAAGTAACAATAAAATTGGAAATGCAAATTTTCTTGGGCTTAATTCCACTTACAATAATTACATTACTATTGGTGATTTTTGTTTTATTGGAATGGCTTCAAATGTGGTGAAAAGTTTGCCGTCCGGAATTAAAGTTTACGGAAATCCGGCAAAAGAATTTTCAAAAAATATTAAACCGTTATGAAAATAGAGCTATTAGTCAATATCGTCTATGCGGCATATAATCAGGAGCCATGTTTTGGACAAACCTTAGAAATCTTTTGATGCAAAAAATAACCTCTTGAATATTTCCTCAACCATAAGAATGGATTATTTAAGCGAATTAGAAAATAAAAGTATCTATATCATCAGGGAAGCATATGCCCGTTTTAAAAATATTGCCCTTCTTTGGTCTATTGGTAAAGACTCAACTTCTCTTTTGTGGATAACGCGAAAGGCGTTTTTCGGAAAAATCCCCTTTCCTGTTATCCATATCGACACCTCTTTTAAATTCAAAGAAATATATGAATTTAGGGATAAGTATGTAAAAGAATGGGGCATTAACCTTATGATAAGCAAAAATGAACAGGCTTTAAGGGAGGGCATGAATTCCAAAAAGGGAGAGAAATTTGAATGCTGCAATGCCTTGAAAACCGAGGCGTTAAAAATGACCATAAAAAAATATAATTTCAACGCATTACTATTGGCAATACGAAGAGACGAGCATGGCATAAGAGCCAAGGAAAGATATTTTTCCCCGCGCACTAGTGACTTTACCTGGAATTATCAGAATCAGCCGGCCGAGCTTTGGGATTTGTATAAATCTCAAATCGCAGAAGAACAACATTTTCGTATTCATCCTATGTTGCACTGGACAGAATTGGATATTTGGAAATATGTCAGGAAGGAAAAAATACCCATGACAAGCCTTTATTTTGCTAAGGGAGGCAAGAGATACAGAAGTATAGGCTGCAGCCCCTGTTGCGCGCCCATTGCTTCAGCCGCCAATACCTTAGAGAAAGTAATCAGAGAGCTTGAGATTACAAAAGAATCCGAACGAAGCGGCAGGGCTCAGGATAAAGAAAATACCTATACCATGCAAAAGTTACGCTCCCTTGGGTATATGTAATTTTTAAAGCCGGAGGCACAAGGCCGGTTTTACGGTTTCAGGATGCAAAACAGGAAATGCCAGTGATAAGCAAAATTTATATATTTGCCTTAACGGTTATTCTGGGGCTTTTTGTAAACACCGGATCTTTTGCCGAAGAAACCGTAGTCAGAATAGGGTATTTTCCCAATGTTACTCATGCGCAAGCCCTTGTTGGCATGGTTAAAGGTGTCTTCCAGGAGCATCTTGGCCCGAATGTAAAAATCGAAGTGAAAATTTTTAACGCCGGGCCATCAGTTATTGAAGCGCTTTTTGCGGGGGCATTAGATTTAGCATATATCGGGCCAAACCCGGCAATAAACGGGTATATTAAATCCAAAGGGCAAGCGCTGCGTATTATAGCCGGAGCAACAAGCAGAGGTGCCGGGCTGGTCGTGCGTAAAGAGGCAGGAATTAACGGTATGGAAGATTTTCATGGGAAAAAAATTGCTTCTCCTCAATTGGGCAACACTCAGGACGTAGCTCTGCGTTCATGGTTAAAAAACAACGGATTTGTTTTAAAAGAAAAAGGCGGAGACGTCCAGGTAATTCCTTTGGCTAACCCAGATCAGCTAACCTTGTTTTTAAAGAAAGAAATAGACGGCGCATGGACTGTTGAGCCATGGGTAAGCCGTTTGATTGAGGAAGGTAATGGGAAGCTTTTTTTGGACGAAGCTTCCTTGTGGCCAAACGGAGAATTTGTGACAGCGCATGTGATAGTAAGCAAAAATTTTTTGGATAAACATAGAGCCTTGGTAAAAAATTTTCTGGCTGCGCATATAGAGTTGACCGGATGGATAAACAATAATTTAGACGACGCGCAAAAAATCATAAACAGGGAGTTAAAAAGAATAACGGGGAAATCATTGTCCCCCGAAGTTATCGGCCAGTCATTTACAAGACTAAATATTACTTACGATCCCATCAGGGCATCTCTTTTAACTTCGGCCAAGTGGGCGTTTGAACAGGGATTTTTGGGTAAAACCTATCCCGACCTTTCCAATATATATGATTTATCGCTTTTGAATGAAGTTCTAAAAGAAAAAGGATTAAAAACAATAGATGAATAACGGTAGCGTTTATTTAAAATTAGAAAATGTATCAAAGCATTTCCATTCTTCAAACGGCTGCCTGCCGGTTTTGGAGGATATTAATTTAGAGATAAAGGAGAATGAATTTGTCTGCATAATCGGGCCATCAGGCTGCGGCAAAACTACCTTACTTAACATAACAGCTAATTTAGAACCAGCCACTTCAGGGACTGTTCTGTATAAAGATAAACCTCTAACCTTTGCCGGACCAGACCGTTTGGTAATTTTTCAGGAATTAGGTTTATTCCCCTGGTTAACCGTGCAAAAAAACGTCGAGTTCGGCTTAAAAATCAAAAAGATGCAAGCCCGGCAGCGAAAAAAGATTGCCGACCAATATCTGCGGATGGTTAATTTGATAAAATTTAAAGATTTTTTTATCCATGAATTATCAGGAGGGATGAAGCAAAGAGTAGCCTTAGCAAGAGCTTTAGCTATGGATCCGGAAATGCTCTTGATGGATGAACCTTTTGCAACACTGGATGCCCAAACCAGGGATTTATTGCACCAGGAATTACAAAAAATATGGCATGATACCAAAAAAACCATTTTGTTTGTAACTCATAATGTCAGAGAGGCAGTTTGTTTGGGAGACAGGGTAATTGTTCTTTCAGCGCAACCAGCGCGCATCAAAACCATTTTTAATATAAACTTGCCGCGGCCAAGGCAAATTGAAAGCCATGGATTGATGGAACTAGTAAGGCCAATCATGGAAGAGTTAAAACCAGAAATCGAAAAAGTAACCAGAATAAACCATGAATAAAATCTTCAAGCAAATCATTTTTTATTTTATGATAATTCTATTATGGCAGGCATTGGATAATTTAAGAATATGGCCGGAATATCTTTTCCCCTCGCCATTAAAAGTTTTGGAATCTTTAGTGGAAGGATTTGGCAACCGCACATTTCCTATAGCCATTGGCATCAGCTTAAAGCGCATATTAATGGGTTATGGCGTATCGATATTACTTGGATGTTTTTTGGGGATTTTGATAAATAAATTCAGGATTATCAATGATACTATAGGCAGTTTAATCCTGGGGCTGCAGACTCTGCCGAGTATTTGCTGGTTGCCTTTATCTTTGCTTTGGTTCGGGTTAAACGAAAAAGCAATAATTTTCGTGGCAATTATGGGTGCCATTTTTTCTATTACGATAGCAGCAGATTCAAGCATAAAAAATATTCCGCCGTTATATCTAAAAGTAGGCAGGAACATGGGAGCGAGGAAATTTTCGCTTTTGTTTAGA
>JAQVOZ010000152.1 GCA_028702365.1 Candidatus Omnitrophota bacterium
TATGTCTGAAGAAGGCGGCCGTATGTCCAAACGCTACGGTGCAACATCGATAAGAGAATATAAGGAGGAGGGTTATTTAGCCGAAGCAATCGCCAATTATCTTCTGCTTTTAAGCTGGTCTCCCGGAGGAAATCGCGAAATAATCACGCTTTCCGAGGCTAAAGATATTTTTGAGATAAAAAAAGTTAATAAAACTGCTGCAGCTTTTTCTATGGATAAGCTAAACTGGATAAATTCAGAATATATAAAGAAAAAATCAGCGCAAGAATACTTGTTGTTGGTTGAAGAATATCTGAAAGATAAAAACTTTTTACCGGCAGATAGCGACAAGGAATACGTTCAAAAAGTGTTGCTGCTTTTTAAAGATCGGCTTTCTAAGCTCTCTGACCTATTTGTCCGCGCCAGATTTTGTTTTTACGATGATTATACTTATGATGAAGATACCAAAGAAATCCTTGCGCGCAACTTGTCAAAAGAGATAAATGTATTGGCAGAAAAGTTTTCTGCACTTACAAATTTTAATCACGAAGAAGTCGAAAAAGAATTCCGAAAGGCAGCGGATGATTTAGGCCTTAAAACCAAAGAATTGGTTCATCCTGTGAGGGTGGCTCTTTCCGGCAAAAAAGTAGGTCCTAGTTTATTCGAAACCATGGAGGTTTTGGGCAAAGAAAGAGTTATAGCCATGCTAAAACGGCTGATTGATTATTGGGAGGTAGGCACGGATGCAAACAGATGATTACGCCTGTCACGGATAAATACATCCGTCCGCATCCGTAATAATCCGCGGCATCTGTCTTTATATGAAACCAAATTTTGTTACCGAAATTATTGATGAGCATAATAAAACCGGACGTTTCAAGGCGCGGGTACATACGCGTTTTCCTCCGGAGCCAAACGGCTATCTGCATATAGGGCACGCCAAGGCAATTTATTTAAATTATTCCATAGCCAGACAATACAACGGAAAATTTAACCTGCGCTTTGATGACACTAATCCCTGTAAGGAGGAGCAGGAATATGTTGACTCAATCATTAAGGACGTTTTATGGTTAGGCGCAGATTACGAAAACCGCCTTTTTTATGCTTCGGATTATTTTGAGCAAATGTATGAATACGCAGCCCTGCTGATTAAAAAGGGCAAGGCTTATGTTTGTGATTTAAATGCGGATCAAATCCGCACCTCGCGCGGAACCTTAACCGCGCCGGGCAAAGATAGCCCGTATCGAAACCGCAGCACAGACGAAAATCTTGATTTATTCATGCGAATGCGTAAAGGGGAATTTCCTGACGGGGCAAAGACCTTACGCGCAAAAATAGATATGGCGAATCCTAATTTAAATCTGCGCGACCCAATAATGTATCGTATCTTGCATTCAAGCCATCACCGCACAAAAGACGCCTGGTGTATTTACCCTACATATGACTTCGCGCATGGCCTGGAAGATTCCATAGAAAACATCACTCATTCGATATGCACGCTTGAATTTGAAAACCATAGGCCTTTATATGACTGGTTTCTTGACCAATTAGGAATATTTCATCCTCAGCAAATTGAATTTGCCCGCTTAAATATTACCTACACAGTATTAAGCAAACGAAAGCTCCTTGAATTGGTTGAGGGTAATTTTGTAAGCGGCTGGGATGACCCGCGTATGCCAACCCTGGCGGGGCTACGCCGGCGCGGTTACCCCAAAGAGGCATTGCATAATTTCTGCGAAGAGATAGGTGTAGCCAAGTTCAATAGTACAATCGACGTAGGCGTGCTTGAGGAGTCGGTGCGCGGCATACTTAACAAAACAGCCGCGCGCGTAATGGCAGTGCTCAGGCCGCTTAAGGTTACTATCGTAAATCTCCCTGAAGGCGCGGTTGAAGAGCTTGAGGCAGTAAATAATCCGGAAGATGCTTCTATGGGTACCAGAAAAATATTTTTTTCCCGCGAAATTTTTATTGAACAGGAGGATTTTCGCGAAAACCCTCCCAAAGAATTTTTCCGTCTTTCTCCAGGCCGTGAGGTGCGCTTGCGTTATGCTTATTTTATTAAATGTGAAGAAGTAATTAAGGATAAAGAGGGGAATATTATAGAATTGCGCTGTAGTTATGATCCCCAGACCCGCGGCGGTAACAGCCCGGATGGACGCAAGGTAAAAGCAACAATTCATTGGGTCTGTGCATCTCATAGTTTCGACGCGCAAGTTAACCTTTACGACAGGCTTTTTAATAATCCTGACCCGGAAAAAACAGAGGAAGGAAAGGATTTTAAATCCAATATAAATCCTCGCTCGCTGGAAACTATTAACAATGCAAAACTTGAGCCATCGCTTAAAGGCGCACAGTCAGGCCAACGTTATCAATTTGAACGCCTTGGCTATTTTTGTCTGGATAGCGAGTCTTCCGGGAAAAATTTGGTTTTTAACCGTATCTCTACTTTGCGGGATACCTGGGCAAAAATAGAAAAGAAGCTTAAGAGGTAGGTTTTATATTTTAGGTTCAGTGTTTAGAATTTATATTTAGCCCTTGCGTTTGAAGCGCTTGGGGTTAAATTTAGCGACTGCGTCGCAAAATTTAAGGAGGTGTAAATGCGTAAAATATTTTTGCTGGCGGCTCTTTTGATGTTTGTTTCTCTTCTCAATGGCTGCGAAACAACAAAAAATACTGCATATGGCATTCACCGCATTGCCGCAGGCGTTGCCGACGATGTTTATAATACCGGCAGGAATTTAAAAAGAGCAGACAGCTGGATGCAGGATAATGTCTGGTAAAGATACGAGTTGCAAGATACAAGCATATAGCTTACAGCAATTTTGAGCTTGTAACCCGCAACTCGTAAGTGTGGCTTTGAGCAAAAATAACCAATTATCTTCTGCAATATCCGTTACGATCGGCTTGCGGATAATATCTTGCTCTTTTTTCGAAGTGCCCCGGCACCCAGCCATAATTTCTGCGATAGTTTGCGCGTTCCCAATGTCCCGGTATCCAGACAGAACGCCCATCTCTTGAAAAATTTACTCTAATGCCCAAAGACGATAAATTTACGCTTATTTGGGGACTGGTTCTTATTACTACTTTTCCATCGCGCGAGTCCCTCTCGTGGCTATAAGCTGTGCCGCTGCCTAAGGTTATAAGCAAAAATCCCGCGATTAAACCTAGGATTACCTTTTTCATGCAACCCTCCTTTCTTGATGAAAAATACTTTAATGCCAACCGCAGCAATAAAGGCTTTTCATAAGATTAGACGATTGCGGCGGCTAAAAGGTCTACAATCCCGGTATCTTAAAAATAGAAGGTTTTTGAATATACTGGGATAAAATAAAAATTCCACGGTGTCTTACCGTGGATATTAAGAAGAAGAGGGGGCGATATTTTACCCTAAGTACTAACTCAAGCATTCAGGACTTGATCGCCCCCTGGGGTTAGTTTATAACAAAACCCCAAATGTTGGCCTGGATGCCGCATTGAGAAAGCTACTTCTTAGGGCAATTAAGATATAGCACATCAAATTATATTTTTCAAGATATGGAGCAATTTTATTCCCATTGCCAGCCCAACAGGCTGAAAGCCTGTTGGACAGAATACCCTGCCCGCTCACCCGCCGTAAGGCGGGCAGGGCGGGCGAGGCATGCCTTCGGCAGCCCGTGGATAATCAAGGAGCGGGACGTCGCCCCACGGGTAAAACCCGTGGGGCTCCAGTATCGCTATTTTATATCGAAAACATTAGGGTTTTTGACAACAAAAACAATAGAATTGGAAATTATTTATGGTAAAATAAAACTATTATGCCGGTTTCTTTAATTATCCTTATATTATTTGTGTTTTTAGTCGGCCCCATAGTCATAACTCTTATATTCCATTCAGGTAACCCTTTTAGAAAAGAAAAAAACACCTCAAAAAGCCATCTTAGGAAAAGCGAAACTTTAAAAGTAAGCATAAAAAATAAAAGATGGTGGTGCCCTTCCTGCGGAGATAGTAACCTCGAAACTAAAGAGGATTGCGGCAGCTGCGGGCAAAAAGTAGATAAAAGCTGAAAAGCGCCATTTTACTGCCTGAATCAAATATAAATTACCCTTGCCATAAGCTTTTAGAAATATTACAATAACTTCCAACTTGCCCGGTAGTGTAATTGGTAACACGACAGACTCTGGATCTGTTATTCATG
>JAQVOZ010000153.1 GCA_028702365.1 Candidatus Omnitrophota bacterium
GTCAAAATACCGCTCAATAAGGCTCTCCAGCGGCTTGGTGCTGGCTATTGAGTCTTTAAAGGGAATTACCAGCCGCGGAGACCGTATACATATGATATCTTTTGTTGAATGTTTTGTAGAAATTTCTTTTAATTTATCGTCGTATTTGCTTCCCAAAAAAGCAAATGGCGCAATTATCGCGCCGGTGCTTATGCCGGTAACAACCCTAAACTCCGGCCGCGTCCCTGATTTCGACCAACCGCTAAGCAGGCCTGCCCCGTAAGCGCCGTTCGCCGCGCCCCCTGAGATAGTAAGCATAGAATATGTCCGGCTGTTTTTAAAATCAAAAAAAGAAGGCCCCCCTTTTTCTTCCTGTTCAAGCAATTTCAGAAAATCTTTTTTAAAAGAATCGCTTGGCAGGCCGCTTAATGTTCTAATGTCGCGCATATCGTAAATAGTAACATTATTTAACAAGTCTGCGGGAACGGCGTGCCGCACTGTTGCGCAGCCAGAGACGAGGAAAATAAATATTAAAAAACAATAATATTTTTTTAGCATTATCTTAGCCGGCACGGGTTTTATTCATACCCATATTTCTTTATAAACCAGGTTTTGACAAAGTGTACGGTAAATAGGTAAGCGGCTACTATTATGAAAAGCGCCAGAAAATAGGCAGCTGGCGGCTGGATGAAACCGAAGTGTTTTCCAAGCGGCGTAAAGGGTAAAATTAAAGCGATTGTAACGATATAAATTAAAGAAAAAAGAAAATGCTGCGATAATTAAAAGAACTATGACAAGCGGATTGAGGAATTTCGAAAAAAGCTGAAGGAGAATTGTTCTTTTCTTTTTTCTGGCAGGCTCGTTGTGGCCGTATTCTTCCAAACGCTTTGAGGCTTCTTCGTCGGTTAAACCTTCCCGCGAAGTTTTTAGCCCGCCTAAAAGTTCTTCTGTGGTTACGCGTATATAATCAAAATTAAATCCTGGGTTTTGTAGTTTTTCATACCTCATTTTCTATGAAAATATATATTGCGAGGTTATTGTTTTTCGTCAAATTTCATGGCTTTTGCTTTTTTTGAAAAAAATATAACCTGTGTCAGAAAAAATCCGAGTAAAACTCCTATAAAAAGCGGCATACTTTTTTTAATTGAAAAATAGAAAACAATCCCCATAAGAACATATCTAATTATATAGCCGGCAATTATCAAATGCCATTTTTTACCGGTTAAAAATTCTTTCATCTGCTTGCCAAAGATGAAAAAATTTATCGACCCGGTTAAAACGCCTAATATAATGCCGATAGCTAAATGCATCTTATGTTAATTGATTTCCAATACTGCGTAAACTTTTGCTTTTTTAAAACCTTTACACATCCGGCTTGTCTGCTGCTTTCAAGGTGACAATTACCTTAGTCCCCTTGCCAGCAAGGCTCTTTACCTCGATTGTCCCTTTATGCATGGCAAGAATGCTTTTAGTTACAGATAATCCAAGGCCTGCGCCGTCGCGCGGGCCCTTGGTTGTAAAAAATGGGTCGAAAATATTTTTCATGTTCTCTTCGGTGATTCCAGTGCCTGAATCTTCGATTTCAACGACTACCATTCTTTCGCCTGGATTAAAAAATACATTTTCGCCTTGTGCCACTTTGCCGGTTGATTCAAATTTTTTATCATTACTGCGGATATAAATTTCTCCGCCGGCAGGCATTGCCTGGATAGCGTTTAATAATATATTCATAAAAACCTGTTCTATCTTGTTTCTATCGGCATAAACGGCTGGCAAATCTTTTTTTATTTCTTTAATAATTTTTATATTATCGGCTTTCAGCTGAGGTTTTAACAAATGCCAGGAATTTTCTAAAACACTGTTTATGTCAACCAGGCGCAAATTTAAGTTTGTTGTTTTGGAAAAATCAAAGAGCCCTTTTATGATTTCATCTGCACGCTTTACATTCCGCTTGATGATATTAAGTGTCTTTAATATCTCCTGCTCTTGCGGCGGTATTATTTTCAATAAATAATCTGTCCCCTGAGTTATTACTGCTAAGGGGTTTTTTACTTCATGCGCTACTCCGCCTGCCAATAGGCCTATGGCTTGAATCTTTTCTGCCTGAATAAGCTGGCCCTGGATTCTTTTAAGTTCATCGTAAGTATTTCTCAAATACTCTTCTATCTTTTTACGTTCAGAAATCTCTTTGTTGAGATTTTCTATGGAGGTGGTGGATTTTTTCAAATTCTCTGCCATTTCATTAAAAGAGGCTGCCAAGAGGCCAAATTCATCGTGCGAGTGAATCTCTACATTGGTATCTAATTTGCCTTCGCCTATATCCTTTGCGGCGCGGGCTAGTTTTTCTGCCGGAACCGATACGGCATACGAAATGAATAATCCGATTATAATATTAATAATGGTTCCGCCCACCAAAAGAACTATCAGTAAATTCCTAAGCTTTCTTGCCGGGCTAAATATTTCTTTTGTTTCGTGCTCTATCAAGAGAATCCAGCCCAAACCTTTGTAATCTTTATAACCATTGGAGCGAGCGTAAGCAAACAATTCTTTATCTTTCCTGGGCGATTCACATTGTTCTATAAAATAACCTGCGCTTTTTTGCTGCGCCTTGAATAAATGACCGGCTAAAAAAGGAGAAATCTTGGAAAATTGAGGAATATTCTCTGTTGTAAAAATAACCCTTCCATTTCTATCAATCAACTTAAATTCCATCGATTTTGGGGCAACCTGGCTGTATTTGCTTTCATTTAATATACGGGCTACTTCCTTAATGTTCAAAACAATTTTTGCTGCGCCGATAAAATTTCTGTTTTTATCATTAATTCGTATCCCAATCTCAGCAGAATAAGTGCCCGAGCTTTCATCAAGCGAAATATCTCCAACATACACCCCGTCTGCCTTTGCCTTTCGCCACCATTCTTCATCGGCTTGAAAATAATCGGATGTCTTTTCATTTTGAGCTATGTTTGCTCCGTATTTATTTGTTATAAAAATTTCCGGAAAAACTTTATAACCATCTTTCTCTTCATAAAATGCTGCTATACTTTTCAATCTATCCGCCAGCTCATTATCAATCAATTGCCCCATAAAGGGAGTTATGGTTGTAAGCGGCACAACTTTCCATTCTTCATCTTTTTCTTTAATATATTTATCGATATCGCTGAGTCTTTCGTATTCGTTGTTTTCCGAGATGATCACATTTCGTACTGTTTCGTCATTTAAAAATTGCTGCAGGAATTCAATTCTGCGGTAAATGTTCCTATCAATTCTAACTATCATTTCCTGCGCCAATAACACTGTAGTTGTGCCAATAACCTGCTGTAAGGCGCGCTGGCTCAAATAAATGCCGAAGCAGCTGATTATTCCCACCAGAAGGATTACTAGCCAGTAACCTAAACTTATTTTTTGCCCTATCTTCATTTTAATATTTATAAAAAGCAACTAAAAAACGAAAACAACCATTTCTACGCTTAAAATACATAATGCGGTTTAGGCACTCAGGACTTCTTCCGCTGCCTTGAGGTAGTCTTTTTTTGAAATAATCGGCCGGCCGACGACAATATAATCTGCGCCTGAATCGAAAGCGGTTTTTGCAGTAGTTATTCTTTCCTGGTCGCCCTTTTCATCAAAGGCAGAACGGATACCTGGTGTAATAACTTTTAAATTTTTAAATTCAGTTTTTATAACCCTGGCTTCCCTGGCTGATGCAATAACGCCATCGAGTTTGGCGTTGCTTGCAAGAGCTGCCAGCTTTAATACGTCTTGCTCTGATGCTTTTGAGCTGGTTAATTCGGTAACGCCTAAAATAAGCGGTTTCCTGATATTTTTTTCATGGGCAGTTTCCTCTATCTGTTCTTTTACGGCAACCAGCGCAGCCGTTCCGGCTTTTATATGCACGGTAAATGCCCAGGCTGACATTTCGGCAATTACTTTCGCGGTTTCTTTCATAGTATTCGGGATATCATACAGCTTTAGGTCTACGAATATATCGATATTTTTCTTTGTGAATTTACAAACGAGCTGCGGGCCGAATTTTGCAAAGGCAATTGAGCCGATTTTAAATTTCGCCTTTTTTAGCGAAAGTATTTCGACTACCTTTTCAATTTCCTTTTCGCTGTCTAAATCCAGCGCCACTATCAATTTATCCCAATTCAGCAACTTAACCTC
>JAQVOZ010000154.1 GCA_028702365.1 Candidatus Omnitrophota bacterium
CCCGCGGCGACATTATAACTGTTCCAGTCAATGATTGATTTGTCGCTGCCTACGTTTATGTCGACTGTGGTTGGATTGGTGTAGTTTATGGTAGCAGAGCCGTCTACGACTGTGCCGCCGTCTGGAAGATTTTGGGAAAAACAAATCGGGGAAAATAAAAAAAGAAAAATAGCCGAAACGGCTATTTTGTGAATACTAATTTTTTTTGATTTTTTAAACGATCCCAATTTTTACCCCGTGGATTTACGAAACTGTAAACGCTTTCAAAAGTAAATAAGATATAACACTTTATTTTAATAATGTCAAGCTGAGAATTTAAGATTTTTGTAACTTACTAAGGTGCAGTGGCTTACGAAGCAGAAATTTATGCGCTTTAATGTCAAACCTTTTATCCCTCGCGCCCATATATCGTGTAGATTTTCTCGGCCTACGGCCAGGAAAATTTACACGAAGCGCTTCGGGTTAATTTTCGCCTCAGGCGAAAATTAGAATCTCCAGCTGAACTCAACCCAAGGATGCGCGCGATTACCATCCGAAGGAAGCTTGCCCAATGGATAACCCATTTCAAATTTCAAAGATAAATCTTTAACGTTAAATCTTACGCCATATCCCCAGCCGCGAAGCGTATCGCTCTTTTCTTCTCCGGCCTGCGGATTATTAAGACGGCTGTTCGCCCAATCATAAAAACATACAAGCCTGAGGGCATCGTAAAGCTTGCTATTCGTGAGCGGAACCTTTATGCCCTTAGGAAGGCCGTACGTTGGAAACGACCACTCAACCGAAGAATAAATTCCTCTGTCTCCGGCAAATTCACCGGGGCCGTAACCGCGCACGCTTTGCGCACCGCCAATCTGAAACTGTTCTGCCGCAGCTAAATTATAATGGGAAAGCTGCGCTGAATTTTTAAATAAAAGAGCTGAAGAAAAAGGCAGCGGCTGCAACCGGTAAAAGTTAAAAACTCCCTTAACAAATCGGCCGCCTGCGCCTGCGCGCGAAGCAAGCGGATCTTTCGGCCTTAAGCCGCCCCACATATCAGAAATTCCTACGTCTAATTCCGGGACGACAATAGTTCTTCCGAATTTATCGGTAACATCAATATCCAAGCCGTTCTTGAAAACGCGCATTTCATCGACTGAGGAGCGGGTATTTAAAAGATAGTTTTTAATGTCTTTATAATCGAAACCGAAGTTATACCTTAAATCAAGTATCCTGTTGGAATACAAGGCCCTGTTTACGAATATACCGGCGATATTGGCCTTACCTACGGCGCTTAAAGCGCGAAATTCTTTTCCGAGCACCAACCGGCTGTGCGTATAATACGCTCCGATTTCTGTTTTCTCGTTAATCGGGTAAACATATCTTACATTTTTTAAGCTATAAAGGCTTTTTTGCGACATCTGGTATTTAAGATATAACCTGTCGTCAAAACCCAGAAAATTGTTGTTCTCATAAACAAACGCCCATCTATTTTTTTCCATATAACGGGAGCCGAAGTTGTCATAGTCAAAGCCCATGTGTATCGGAAGGTTGTCCTTTACCTCTATTACAATGTCGGTTGTGCCTGGTTCAACACCAGGAACCAGGATAGCTTTTGCCTTTCTGTCGGGGTTTTCATTTATATAGGTAAGAGAATTTTGGAGAGAATCGTATTTGAAATAATCTTTGGGCTTAAGTTTAATTTTTTTTTCCAATTGCGAGGTGCGAAAGTAACGGTTTCCTTTGATGTCGATTTTTCCTACTTTCCCTTCGATGACTTTTATCGTAAGAATGCCGTCTTTAATGGTTTGCGGGGGCAGATACGCGCGGGAAGTGGTGTAGCCTTTTTCTCTGTAGGCTGCGGTAATTTTGTCGGCAATCTTCTGCATTTCAGGAAGGGCCAGGTCTTTACCTTCGTATTCCGAGGTTATACCCTTTAGTTTCTTCTCTGAAAGTAACGTCACCCCTTCGATAACTATTTTTTTTATCTGGACTCTTTTAGTATCCGGAGGCAGGGGTGTTTCCTTTGGAGCCTCTTCCTGGATTTGCGGTTTTTTCTTTTTCTTTTCGATTTGCTGCTCAATTGCCTTTTGTTCCCGGAGAGCTTTTTCGCGTTGTTCGGTGGCGCCTATTGTCTGTGAAGGCGGCACTGTTTGTGCAAATGTGCGTAACGATAGGATAATTATAGCGGAAAAAATTAAAACTATTTTAAACTTCATCTCTCCCCTCCCATTTTTAAATAGGGTTTTATTTTATAAGCGGGTGAAGGTAATGTCAATACAATTTTTTAACCATTAATTGCCTCGATTTTAAGGCAAAATATACTGATTTTTCATTCACTGAAAAGCTTTTTAGAAGGGGATTTTGCCCGAATATCTACAACAATATTAGCGGAATTGCCCATCCTATTAATTGGCATTACCTAAAAATCAATTGCTTTTTGAGTTTTGCTATGTTAAATTAAAGAAAATATCGGTAAATGTAGAATTCATAAAGTTTTCTGCCTGTTATCCATTCGACAGCCCCGCTCGTAGCGGGACTGCTCAGGATTTCGTTTGGCGACTAAGTCCTGGGTAAAATACACGATTGTTGAGCCGTTGAACTTCACCCTAACCTAAAAACCTCAAAGTGGAAGAAAAGTTTGCAATAGCGCACAGCGAAAAAAAAGGCGAAGAAGCTGCCAAAGAAGTTTCTTTAAAAATAAAATCTGTTTTTCCTAAAGCAGTAAAAGATGTGTTTCTTTTTTTTACGCCTCAATACAACCCTCAGGAAGCCTTAAAAACCATAAATTTTACCCTTAAACCCCGGAGAGTAATCGGGCTGCAGAGCCCGTTTCTTAATTTCGAAGATAAGATCCTGGAAGAAGGCATGGTTGCTTTTGTCATAAATAAAGAGCAGGTGGAGCTTAAGGAGGTTTTTGTAAAAGAAGATACGGCACAAAAGATAGAATCAGCGCTTAGGATGTCTTTAAAAGATTATTCTTACGAAAAAGAATTTATTTTTTCTTTTTTGTCGCACAATTTTAACTACCGTAATTATCTTCGGGGGCTGGAACTTGCAGCAGGGAAATCTTTTAATGTTTTTGGAGCAGGATATATTAGAAAATATGCCGCAAGAAATTATCAGATTGTAAACAATACCGTAACCGAAGGCCTGGTTAATATAATAGGAGGCGGCATAAAAGAAACGTCTTTAAGCATTGCGGGTTTCATCCCTCTGGGCAAGCCTTTTACGATTACAAAAATTATGGCGCAAAGAAGCATAATAATGGAAATAAATGGAAAACCCGCTATAAACATATACAAGGATTATCTGGAAGATAAGTCCGATACTTTCATAAAAAATTACCTTTTCTCTTTGTATCCGCTCGGCGTATATTACAATGGTGATATGCATTTAATAAACGTCATCGAATGCCTGAAAGACGGCTCCCTTGCTTGCATCGGAAACCTTAAAGAAAATGTCGAGGGGCATATAATGTTTTTTCATTCCCAGGCCCTGTTCGATGAGCTCAAGAAAAAACTTGAAATTATAAAGAGCCATGGAGAAGGTTTAGTATTTATGGTAAACTCTATGTTGAGAAAAAAGATATTACGGGATTACGCCCATGAAGAAAGCTATGCTATAAAGCAACTGCTTGGGGATAAATTCAAAGTAATAGGCATATACGCTGATTATTCTTTCTTCTCTGAACCAGAAAGAAGGGAAATAAATCTTGAGGCCGGAAACATATTAATGACGTTGTGGAAATAAATTAAATGTCATACTCAATAGGCACTCTTTTAGGCTCGGCGATTTTTCTATGCTTAATAGTATTTTCCCTTGTTTTATACCTGATAAATAAACTGCAACTTATACAAATTCTCAAAAAAAATATCGAGAGCCTTAATAAAACAGTCCGCGAACTTGATTATCAGGCAAAACTCATAATCAAGGGCGATATGGAACTGAAACTCTATCAGGAAGAAGTGGAAGATAAACTTAACAAGCTTACTCTTCTTAAAAATTTCATAATTGCATCGCTGCGTATTCTGGATAAGGAAAATCTCTTTTCACAAATAGACGAAAAAACGATAATTGACCTGGGTTTTAACAAGGGGCAAAA
>JAQVOZ010000155.1 GCA_028702365.1 Candidatus Omnitrophota bacterium
CAGCGGCACCTTCAATTATTTGTTTTTCTTCCAGAGTATTTAAAAAGTTTGGGTCTATAAATACGGCTCTTGGCTGATAAAATGCGCCTAATATGTTTTTAGCCTGTTTCAGGTCAATTGCGGTTTTACCGCCTATGCTTGCATCAATTTGGGAAAGCAAAGTTGTTGGTACCTGGAAGTAAGGAATTCCTCTTTTATATATCGAGGCCGCAAAGCCACCCACGTCCCCCACTGTTCCTCCACCTAAACAAACAATGAAAATTTTTCTATTTAGCGTATCCGCTTTTATTATCCCTTGTAATACCCTGAATAAACTTGCCTTTGCCTTCGCTCTCTCTCCGTCAGGAAGAATAATTATATTACAGGCAAGGTTAGCAAAAGAGTTTTCGATATTTTTTTTATAAAGCGCAAAAACGCGGCGCGAAGTTATAATTACCGCAAAATTACCGGGATTGTGTTTTTTAATGTTCGGTACAATTCCGTCAAATAAATTTTGCTTTATGTATATGCTATAAGAATTTTTTACTAAATTTACTTTCACAACTTTCATATCGCAGCCTTTACGTTTAATAATGACAAAACAGAAGTTATAACCGGAAGCATAAACCACCTAAAAAAGCCCGCCATAATTAACAGAATTATAACGAATGAGCCTATAGTTCCCATTCGAAGATAAAGATAAGAAAATTTATACGGAAGCAGCGCACTTATAACTCTAGAGCCATCAAGGGGCGGTATTGGTATAAGATTAAAAATGGCCAAAATTAAGTTTATCAATATTCCCTCTATAATTATTTCCGGAATAAAAGAGTAGTTTGAAATTTTAAGAATCACGGTTAACAAAAGTGCGATAATGAAATTAACAGCTGGCCCGGCTAAGCCCACCCAAAGTATGTCTCTTTTCGGGTTTTTAAAGTGGTACGGGTTGATAGGGACCGGTTTTGCATAGCCGAAAGAAAACTTTCCGCTGCTTAAAACAATCAAAAGTATGGGAAGTATTATTGTTCCGAAAATGTCGATATGCGCAAGCGGATTTAGGGTAAGCCTGCCGCTTGCCTTTGGGGTAGAATCTCCAAACTTTGAAGCGACAAATCCATGCGAATATTCATGCAGAGTTATGGATACAAATAGTATTATAGCAATCAGGACAAAATTTAGAATATCTGCCGGCTGAATCATCTTACAAAAACCAATCTATACACAACTATATAAGGACACGAACCTTTATTCTCAATACCCTCAATTTTTACTTTTTTATTAATAAATTTGGTTTTTCCCTTGCTGGTTATGTTTAAAAAATACTTGTTATTGTCTGTTCTAAGCGTGTAATTGGCTTCGCAGTCCGTACCGTTATATGGGTATAAGGTACCTTCCAGTTTGAGCAATTTTTCGTATTTTTCTAAAAAGTTTTTATTAACCCATCCATAAATATGCGGGTAACCTCTTACCTCAAACCAATCGCCTTTCTTGCTTCTTAGAAAAAATACCGTTCCCGTTTCTACCTGGCCTATTACATAGGAAGACATGCTGGGGTTATTACGCAAGTTTAAATTTGAAGCGATAACCTCAACCTTATTTTCTTCTATTTCTTTTAGAAATTCTGCTGCAGCATAGGCTGAGAATCTTTTGGGAAGCACTATTTTATACCATTCAAATCTTTCATCCGCTATTGTAACGCGCTCTCCGCGTTTTAAAAACCCCAGAGAAGGAGCCATGGCAGTTGCATCAACTCTTACATTTATCCTGTCTTTAATTACAATAGCCTCATCAAGGGAATAGACATTACCCGTAAAAAACAAAAACCCCGTTAGAATAAAGCTTATTATAAACCTCACTAACGGGGTATTCATTTTACTTTTTTTCTGGCTGTTTTGCTGCTTGTTTTGTGGCGGCAGCTGGCTTTGCCTGTTGCGCCTGTGGCTTTGCCCCGGCAGCGGCTTCTGCGGCAGCAGGAACAGCGGCTCCGGCTTCTGCTGGTGTTTCTTCTTTTACTTTTTCTTTCTTAACTGTCTTAAGTTTTATAACTTTTATCTTAGGTAGTCCGGTTACTCTGTCGCCTTCCTTCCATGCTCCTTTTTCTTTAAGCCATTTAAGGCGCTCGGCGCGTTTCATAACTGAACGCGTCGCAGATAATTTTTCAGCCCTTTTCAAAGATGAATGTAAACCCATTATAACCTCCTTAATACGCAATCTTTATAATTTTTCTTGAGTAAACCCACGTTTTTTTGCGCCTCGGTAATAGTTTTAAAAGTCCCCACATACAAAACGACGAAACTGCCTTTCTTGGCCGTATATGCGGGAAAACCTTTATTTTTAAGCTTTTTTGCCTCGTCCAGCGCAAAATTTTCTTTATTGTAACTTGCTATTTGTATATAGTAACCCTCTTTGGCGCTGGCTGGGGCCTGAGTAGCTTCTGTTTTTTTATCTACAGCTTGCGGCATATTTACCGCCGGAATTGCCTGCCGGGTTTCAGTTCTTTTGGGAAGCTGGCTTACTGCAATCTTTTGTTCTTTTCCGGATATGGTTTTATTTTGCGTTATTATATTTATATTTTCTTGCCTTAACTCTTTTTCGGGTAAACTGGCAACTTCATCGCTTGCAATTATGATCTTTCTTCCTTTCTCAACGCCAAGTGAAAAAGCCAGGATAAAAAGCAAAAGAATAACAACACTCGACAGGACAAAAGTATCAAGCGGTATTACTATTAATTTGCGCTTTAACTTCGAATTTGAATCGTTACTTTCGTTAAAAAACTTTAATTGCTCTCCGCGCATAACGTTTATTATAAGATTTACAAGAAGGAACGCAAGTGTTTTCTAATGTCTTCACGCTTAAGAATTTTAAGAAAAACCTCAACTATTTGCGGGTCAAATTGCTTACCCATCTGGGCTTTTAATTCTTTCTCTATCTCGTTAAGGTGCATCCTCTTTCTGTAGGGACGGCCGAAATACATTGCATCAAACGCGTCAAGAAGCGAAAGTATCCTGGAGCCCAGCGGGATCTGGTCTTTGCTGAATTTGGAAGGATACCCCTTGCCATCGTAGCGCTCATGATGATGCAGGATTATCGGTATAACTGGTTTTAATATCTCTAAGTCTTTTATCATTTCCACCCCTTTACGCGGATGTTTCATTATTATTTTATATTCCTCATCCGTAAGCGGGGTTTCTTTCCTGAGTATTCCTGATGGCAACTGGATTTTACCGGCATCATGTAAAAGTGAGGCATATTCAAGGGATTTTACTTCAGCTTCAGAAAGTTTCATTACTTTTCCTATAACTTTTATTAATTTGAATATGCTTTTAGTGTGCAAATAAGACGTTGGGACATACTGATCAAGCAGTTTTGTAAGTGACTTTATGTAATTTATCATTAATCGTTTTTCTTCGCGGTAAAGATTAAAAATCCTAAGGCTTATGCTTATTTCTTCCGAAAGTGACAAAAACCATTTTTTTTCCAATTCACTGAATTCTACGCTGCCGGGGCTGCGTTTTATATAGACAGCGCCAAGGGCATCGGAAAAAATAAAAGGGTAAATCATGCGGTTTCCAAGCATTATTTCCTTTTCCTGATGCAGAATCTCTTTTTCCCTGTTGGTAAGTATGGATATACCACCCTTCTTGAACGATTGTCTTTTATTTTCAAGCCGCATCTTCATAAATCCGTGGCTATTAACATTTTTGAATACTACGGTCACTTTATCGGCAAAAAATGCATTTTTATACAAACGGCATATCCCCATCGCAAAATTTTTTATATCACCGGATGTAGTAATTAAACGGTATATTGTATGAAACGAAGAAAATATAGTTTTATACTTTTTCATAAGGGTCAAAGAATTTGTTATACTCCTCTAACGCATATTTATCCGTCATTCCTGCCAGGTAATCGCATATCGTACGCTTAACGCCTTGTTTTTGCGTTTCATCTCTAAAGGGCGGCGGCAGTAAGTGCGGGTTGCGCAAATAAATATCAAAAAGAGCGCTCACGAACCTCTTAGCCTTATCAGTCATACGTAGCACGCGCCAATGGCAATAAAGATTTTCAAAAAGAAATTCGCGTAATTCGCTTCTT
>JAQVOZ010000156.1 GCA_028702365.1 Candidatus Omnitrophota bacterium
CTGCGGAAGGAAATTTATAAATGGCACTCGCAGTTTTCTAAGTCACAAAACCCAAATCCGGCGCTTTCAAATTCGATTGAAAACATACCGGCCATTCTCAATCGTATAGAATCCGCAATTGCCGCGCGGGCCGTTACGTCTTTCCCTGTAGCATGGAAGAGGCAACCACTGTATTCCAATGAAATTATACGCCGAATTATGCGTGTTGCGCTTATGCATTGGAATGTTTCATCTAATCCGAATAAACCGGGAATTTCTTTCACCCTTATCGCTAAAGCCAGAAATTTTATCCGCAATGAATTTTCCGCTCGGAAAGGCTTACATTTATATCGGGCGAAAGCTAACGGCAAGAAAGTATTTTTTATCGGGTCGTTGGACTCGGATGGCTCTATTGCCAATTGTGCGGCACTTTATGTCGGTAAAAACGCCAATACTTTGCGCCCGGTAAAAAATATTCATGAATTATTAAGAACTATTGGCATCGAAGAAACACAGGAAAGCGTTTCGGCAATCTATGACAGTGTGCAGGGTTATCTTGAGCATTATGATTATGAGAACAAACAATTTACCCGCAATGCATCTGCATGGCTGCATAAATTTGGAATTCAAAAGATAAATTCATTTGCCGATCTGGTTAAGCAAGCATCAAAAAAACATCCGGGCAAACCAGGCAGTTTTATTTTAAATGCTTTTTTTGAGGCAAGTATGCTTGCCCGTCATTATGCATATCATGCCTACGTCAATCAATTACCCCGGGAATATCGCGCCGCAACATTAGGAGATGTTGCTTTGAATGTTTTAAAAATTCCATCATCGCAAGTTGAACATTTTGGTGTGGCGAAGAATGATACGAGGCTTGTTTCCGGTAACACAACAACATTGTATGTTCATCCCTTAACCATGTCAGCGCTGTCAAATGCTTTTCCGGCCCTAAAACAATACACCACTGATACCATCCGTTTTTATCCGGCAATTTCATCACGCAGCGGCTTTGGCAAGCAAGGCGAACAATGGCGCGATTATCACATTAAGGTAGACTTGCCGGCATTTATGTCAGGTTGGTACAAGATACTTGGCAAAGATACGGTTGAGCATGAATTGGATGCAACCCGTTTTGTTATGCAATTTATTAATGCGGGTAAAGTTCCCCCTAAGGGCGTTAACCTTTTCTTAAGCTCGGAGGGCGCGACTTGCCACTTGGGTAGCGGCGTTAATCTAGCCACTATTCTTAGGCCGATACCGGAGAATCTGCAAAATGAGGTTTTAATACCTGCGGCATATCTTTATGCGCCCTCCTGCTGCGGACGTTCTATGCTTGAGGAATTATTAACCGGCAGGGATGATGCGGAAATTAAGAACTTTTTCGAACATACGCTTATAGAGCCGGTAATGCGCTGCTGGGAATATTGCCTTTCATTAGAGAACGGCCAGGGTGCCTGGGGATTAGCTCCGGAGCTGCATGGCGCAAACTTTTATTATCTTTATGATAGAAAGAACAATACTTTAAAACCAAGCATAGCGGTTAAAGATATCGGTTCTGAGGGGATTATGTATCGTAACGCTAAGAATGGAGAAACACCGGGTGCGCGCTTACTTAATGAATATGATCATTATTTCGGATATCTTTATCTGGCACCGCTTATTAACGCGATGTCAAAAATAACCGGAAAACCGGAGATTTATTTTGAGGATATTGTCCGGGAATCGTTTGGAAAAATACTTACTATTGAGAACCGCCGGAAGTTCTTAATTGACGGCAAGGTTGTCGCCATGCATCAGGATCCGTTTGTTCAACTCCAGAAGCGAAATCTTTCGCGCACGCAGCTTTGGGCTTCAAGGCCGCGTTTCCGTCCGGTAAGGGCAATAGACTATGCGCATGACAATCTGGCTGAATTTAAAAACACGGAAAGCGCGTTGCCTGCGGTATTGCGGCAGTCATATCATCGAAAAGCTGACGCTTCAAAACGCTATGGGTATATACAACAGTTGGTCGCTGAGTATCTGCGTATCAAAAAGAACGAAACAAATGATACCGGGCTTAAGGCGGCGATTGGTCAGATAAAAGCACGCAAGTATTTCAGGTCAGGCAACGTTGTTTATATACCGCGGCAAAAGGGAACTCTGTATGTCATCAGCGACCTGCATGGCGATAGCGTTTCATTGCGAAAGATTCTGCGAGACATCGGATTCCTTAAGGCGATGGAGAGAGGAGAATCCGCTCATATCGTATTTTTGGGCGATTATATACATAATGGCCTTAGGAGTTTGGACGTTTTAGAACAGATATTAAAGTTAAAAATACAGTATCCGAAAAATATAACATTATTGGCAGGAACGCACGAAACAAGAGAGGCTTTACAGTGGCAATTGCATCAGTTTAAAAAATGGCACGATAGTGCTGTGAGAAGTGCGGCCGCAGAAAAAAGGAATACAAAAGCAGTGCCGTTAAACTCCTATCTGGGCTTGGAATTACTTGCGGAATATGGTTATGAATACGCTATGAATATTTATGAAGAGTTGGTTAATCTTTTTGAAGCTTTGCCGCTGGTTTTTATAACCGGTAACCGTATAGTTGCTTCCCATGGAGCGGCGCCAAAACAAACAGGTGTTTCGTTATACAACCTGGCACAGAATCCGGCATTGGCAAGAGAGATGACCGTAAATAGGTTTTCTGATGATCGCAAGCTCGATGGTTCGGCTACGCCGGATAAAAAAGGGTATTGGGTAAGCGATGCAATAATGGCATCGTTCCTGGATGGTATCGGCGCCCAGATATTTATCCGAGGCCACCAACATGACCCAGCCATCGTAGGAGCATTGGGACTTTCCGGTAGGACGGCTGTTGTTACGTCATCGCACATCAACAGTCCGGAAAGCGGTTATTACCTCCGCAGTAAAAAATTTAAAGCCTGCTATGGAGTATTTGATTTAGAACGTGATTATACTCGCATCGCTAGCGAAAATATTAAATATTTTACTATAACAGATCCGAATAAAACACAGGGATTAACCACGACAGCAAGTTCCGCTGCTGCCTCTCCAGTTTCAATTGCCGACATCCAATCCGCCTACCGCAAACCTATTATTGGAGGCAACTTAAAGCGCGAATTCAAACAATCTGACGTTGAAAGGCTGCTTACAGGCATAGCCGCTCAATTACAAACAAACAATATTGATACAACTAAAGTAGATGTATTTATATCACCCAGCGAACTTTACCTTGAAAGGTTTGCTAATACCCTCACACGCCTTGAAAGCGAAGGAAAACTTCCTAAGGGCGTAATTGCTCTTGGCGCACAAAACGTCTCTCACAAAGATAAACTGGGCGCATTTACCGGCCAACACGCAACCGCAACCCAACTGAAGGAATACGGAGTAAAATATGTAATTGTCGGCCACTCAGAAATAAGAAGGGGAGACGATTCAGACTCTAAAGATACCCGCTGGCTGGAATCAAACGCCCTCATCAATACAAAAGTCAAAACTTTAATCAAATCCGGGCTTATCCCGGTTGTTGCTTTTGGTGAAAGTGCAGATGAGCGGGCCCAGGGTAAAGAATTTGAAAGTGTCCGCACCCAGGTCATTGAAAGCCTTGCCGGCATCTCAAAAGAAGAGCTTATCTCATCAGGCCTGGTACTCGCCTATGAGCCGGTATGGGCAATCGGAAGCAAAGCTCTCCGCGCTGCTACAAAAGAAGAGGCAGAGTCAATGCACAGGTTCATCCGTTCGGTTATATTAGAGAAGTTTGGCGCGGACGCTGCAGCAGCCATACGCATTCAATACGGAGGAAGCGTAAAAGGAGATAATGCTGCAAGCCTTATAGCTCAGTCAAACATTGACGGAGGCCTTATCGGCGGAGCTGCCAAAAAGGCAGAAGCCTTTTTGCCTATAATAAAGGCATTTAGCAGCATGCAAAAGATAGATGCCCCCTTAACCGGCCGCATGCTCTATGACGCTCTAAAGAATAATCCTCTTGGTAAAACTGCGGTAACCATGTGCACCAATATCCGTACACCTCTAAGCTTAGACGGTATCATGCAGGCAGCCAAAGAGACCAA
>JAQVOZ010000008.1 GCA_028702365.1 Candidatus Omnitrophota bacterium
TTCTTAAGGCGTGGACGGAGCCTTCCAGGAAATGCGCGAGAGCTTCTCTTTTAAATTTAAGCGGCTTAATAATTTTTCCTTTGGTGTGAAATTTTTCCAGAGTGTAGCGAAAATATGTAAAATAAATCCCCGTATTTCTATCTAAAGCTTTTTTGATGCCGGCATCCAATTTAGCAACTACTGCATTTAAAAACTTTTCAATCCGTAAAAATTCTATCTCTTTTTGCTTGCCTTTAATATGCAGGAAAGTTTCTTTTCTGAAACTCTCCTTCAAAGAATTAGATTTCTCCCACCAGAGCATATCCTGTTCTTTGGACAAACTTCCGGTATATTTTTCAAGCAGCTTCTCAAGCCCTTCGAAAAATTTATATACTTCTTCCGCCGCCTTGAAATTTGCTATGCCGGTTTTACTTAAGGCAGCTGCTGATTCGACAAGCAAAAGGCATGCGCGCTTAAGCTCAAAAGTCTCGCACATGGAAGAGCCGAATAAAGCAGGCAGGCCGTTTAAGGAATCGCACCAGCCAGGCTTATCAGCTTCCATTTCAATACCCATGCCATCAGGGTCTAATGTTGCGGCTTTATTAAGAACAAGAGTTAAAAGCTTTTCAAAAAGATTTGTTTTGTAGATGTTTCCTTTTTTATCGCGCAGGGAGTTGGCAAATTTTTTACGGCTGGCTAAAATATTTTTCTTTTCCTCCACTTCTTCAATTGAGTGCCATTGGTAAATTTTACCGTCTTTTAGATGGTAACGGCAAGCGCGCTCCTTAACGCGCCACTCATCGTCCCAAAAAGAGTATTCCCTGGTTAGAAACAACTCGTTTAATTTATCAGGATAAAAATAAAGGAAACTTTCGATTAAATCAAGATTATAACGCCAATGGTCTATCCAATACCCCTCTCCATGGGCTGCCTGGGGTTGCCTTTCTGCCTTAGCTACTAATTCGGAGGCTAATTTCTCTCTTGCCTTAACAATAATACCCTCTTCCTTAAGCACTTTAAAAAAATCTCCCAGGTGAAAACCGCAGGTCATAAGAGAAAGTATTTTTTTGTCAGATATTCCGAATTGATTTAATATCTTACGCGCCTTAGATAAACTAAAGAATAGCTTCTCGCCCTTAACTACCAGTGGGTTATATCCGTCAATTTTTATAAGGTTAAGAAAATAAACTATATTCGATTTTTCAAGGGACGGGTTAAAGAATAAATCAACCCTGCGGTTTTGGTTTATATCGCGGTAGTTTGCCTCTCCTTCGCTAAAGTATGAAGGCAGCAGTTTAAACTTATTATAGTCCCTTTCCAAATCGCCGTGCTTGCGGGAAAAAATATAGTAGCTGTCTCTATCCGTAAACTTGTAGGGATAACCGCCGCGCAAAACATTATCAAGATAAGTGCATTTTACATACTCTCTCAACCTGTCTGAAGAACAAACGGAAAAACAATCATCTTTTATCCCTTCGATAATATTTTTGTTTTCCTGCTCTTTTTCTTTTAAAAAACCGGCGCTTACGCCTGAAACAAAATCTTTGATAAGCTGGGATTTAAAAGAAGATCCGAACATACTATAAAATATCTTAACTTCCCCGGGCGCAATGCGCCAGGTAAAATAATTGAAGGCGCATGGAGTTTTTCCTGCCATAACCTGCGTGAGGGGGGCCTTAAAATTATCTGCATAAAAATTAACCGGGACCGAATAAGAAGTATCCTGCGCAAAAATTGCCGAAGGGTCCACTATTATGTAAGGCGATATTTTTTTCCCGTTTTCTTCATAAAAAGCATATTCGAAATTTGCTCCGTCAACGTATTTTGTCTGGCTTGAATCTTTCGGGTCAACAACCATACGGAAAAATGCCAGATTGTCATGCGTTTCAGCGCGCATCCATGCCTCCATGGTCCTTGCTAAATCTTTAAGAAGAACGTTATTTAACCCAAAAGGCACTATCTTGGGCAAGCCATCAAGGACTTCAAGTTTTATTTCTTTTTCGGAAGTATTTTTGATTGATAAAACACGGACCAAAGCGCCGGCAGAGCTGCCTGGCAGAGTAAAGTATTTGATACGCAAATTAAGGCCAAGCTCCGGATTGTCTTTGCGTATACTGAAAGAAGAGCTTTTTATGACCATCTCCTCGTTGCGTTCATAATCAGAGATTACGCGGAAAGGCTCATAGTTAATTTTATCGTTTATTTTAAGAAATGTCCGAAAACCTACCAGAGGCGCAAAACAGTAAGCATTATTTGCCGGGAAAAATTCGGTTATCGCATGGTCTTTGTCTTTAACTCCGAAGCTTATAACGCCTTGCGCGCGGTTTACGTAGAAAACCCACATCGGCACTCCCCAGGCACCGGCAACTCCAGGAAGAAAATTTGAAAATGGGTGTTTACTGTTGTAGTTTTTTATAATGAAGCTCCCATCATCCCGAAGCATATAATCTTTGTCCATATCTCTCCCCTACAGAATCAAAAGTAAGTTATTCGTATAATTTTAATATCTGTTTCAACGATGAAATTATTTTTGCATTTTTATATTTGCCGGCAGCCGAAAGATGGCTTGAGCCTCCCTTCATAAAAACAACGTCAACTCCGGCGCGTTTTGCTGTTTCTAAATCTATATCCATATCTCCGACAAATACTGCCTCATGCTTTTTAACCTCAAATTTTTTTATCAAAACATTTAATATTTTGGGATTGGGTTTGTTGCTTTTAATTTCGTCCGCGCATAAAACCATATCAAAATATTTTCGTATGCCAAGTGTTCTTAAAATCAAATTGGTGAAAAACTTAGGCCTGTTAGATGCAATTGCTGTTAATTTCTTTCTGCGCTTTAACTGCACAAGCATTTGCTTTGCATATGGCCTTAGCCTGGAATGTATTTTAAGTGACTGCTTATGATGCCTTCGGTATATGCGAAGAGCTTTCTTAATTGCATCCGGAGGGAAAAAGGTTTCCATGAATATCCTGTCTCCCCTGCCTACTTTTTGTTTAGCCTCTTTATAGCTTACTTTAGAAAGCCCGATTCTGCTACGCGTAAAATTAAGGCTTCGTTCTATAGCCCTGTAGGCATCCGCCAAAGTGCCATCCAGATCAAATATAAAGAGCTTCTTTTTAATCATAGCCTGAAACTTTTAAGTTTATATCTGGTAGTCGCAATAACTGCTATTTCCAGAGAACGAACCGGCTTTAAATTTTAAGCGAATCAGGGAAGCGGAACTCACCTTAAACACCTCGCCTAAAGCAAACGGCATAACTCCGGTAATAAGCGCAGTATTTACGGAAAATTTATGTATGCAGATAAGCCAGATTATTCCAAAGAAATACACGCAAAAAGCAACCGAAGAGAAATAGCAGAAATTCCTTAAAAAATTATTTTTCTTAGGAAAAAATAAAGGAAAGATAAACGAAGCCACCATAAAACCGATAAGGTAGCCTCCTGTCGGGCCAAAAAAATAAAGCAAACCGCTTCCCGCATTGGTAAAAACAGGTAAGCCTATTGTGCCTAAAAATAAATAAATGGCCTGCGAGAATACTGCCTGCCTTTTTAAAAAAATTATGCTAAGGTAAAAGACAAAAGTCTGTAAGGTAAGCGGGACCGGAGTAAAAAAAAGCGGTATGCGCACATAGGCAGAAATTATCATTAAAATAGCAAAAGAAAATATTGCGCAAATGCGCAACGCAAGATAATTTTTTTGGCTAAGAATTGCTGTTTTCATATTGTTCCTCCCTTTTCAATTATAACAACCAGATAAACACAGATAGTTCTATTTATGGCAATCTGTGTTTTAAAAGAAAGTATTGTAAGGCATATATACTAAAAAGGCAAGCCAAAAATGAGGTTATTTGCCGGGCTTGTTTTTAGCAAATGCGGATAAACATTCTTATTCATGTTTAAGGGGCAGGTGAAAATCAAAAAATTTTCTTAAAGACATTGGCCATCTGTATCGATTAGCCCTTATGGAAGTTTTTAGCTCTTTACCGAGGGCCAGTATTTCCGATTCTCCTTTTTGCACAAGCTCTCTTGCAATAGTAAAATCTCCCCAGGAAAAATTTTCCAGATTAGGGGAAATAAGAAAATCTATGCCGCTTAAGCTTTCCTCTATTATTCTTTTATACCGTATTCTGTCTGCGAGGTTCATTACATCCATTGCGTTTCTGACTAAAGGAAATTTATAGCCAGTACCCTCAAGATTAACTCCGATTACAAAATCGCACTTTTCTCTTATTATTTTAGCCGGCACAGGCATAAGCACGCCTCCGTCTATTAAAATTTTATTTTCAATTCTAAGGGGCGGAAAAAAACCCGGATAAGAAGAAGAAGCAAGTATCCCCCTATATAACGGTCCGGAATTAATGGCTATCACTTCTGCCTTAAGCAAATTAACTGCGGTTACATAGAAAGGCACTTTACAGTCCTTGAAAGAATAGTCCTCGAACAGGCCCCGAAAAATTTTAAGAAAAGGCTTTAAATCTACAAGCGAAGATTTTGCTATACGTAAATTCCAGATATAAAATTCCTTTGCAAGGTCAAACCACTTTTCAAAAAATGCAGTTTTGGCTTCAACGTTGGCAGGGGAAAAACTTGTTTTAAGAAGAGCGAGTTCTTTCTGATGTTTACTTAAAATTTCAAAAAGTTTTTTTTCAACTTCATCTGCATCTTGAGTTAAAGCGTATAATCCGCCGATTAGTGCTCCGATAGATGTTCCGGAAACAATATCAATCTTAATTTCAAGCTTCTCAAACGCCTTAAGAAGCCCTACATGATAAAAACCCAGCGCCACCCCTCCGCCTAAAGCAAGACCAATTTTCACTGTTTAATCCTCCTTCAATGACGGCACAAGTTATGGCAGCCTCGCCTGTCGTAGGCAGGCAGGGCGAACATAGCTTGTTTGCCGAATTTGAAACAAAAAAAGGGCAGGCTTAAATGCCTGCCCTTTACAAGTTCATAATAAATTATTCTTTAGCTATAGCTATAGTAATTACGCCGGCAAGGATAAAAAACAAACCGATGCACCCTTTAATTACCGTCCAAAGGCTTGACCACCAATGGATAAGTGCCCACAAACCAAGGAGAACAAACACTATTCCCAGAATAATTTTGCCTATCATTTTTGTCGTAGCTGGTGATTTTTTTGCTTCTGCTTCTTGGGTCTTATTCTGCTCCTCCATCTCACACCTCCTTAAGTTAAGTAATTACATCTATTACAAAATAATATATACTTTTGCTACCTTTGTCAATGATAATTTGATAGCGAGACTATCTTTTCTATGACCTTATCATAAGTATACCCACGGATATACGCCAGCTTAAGATAACCACTATCCCGGTTTATATCGGGATTGGGGTTTATATCGATAATAAAAAACTTACCGCCATTTTCTCTTAAGTCTACCCTGAAATACCCCCTGCAATTCAAAACCTTTGCGGCTTTTCTTGCCAGGCCCGTTATGTCTCTCCTTAAAGTTTTAGTTATTTTTGGTTCATAATCCGGCATGGTTGAACGGTAATCCAAAGTTTTCTTTTTCCATTTCGCCTCATAAGTTAAAAAAGGCGAAGCCTCGCGTCGGAGCGCGGGGCGGGTTTTACATGCAGGCAAAAATCCCTTGTGCCGTGAATAGTCAATTTCCGATATGCCCAGCGCCTCATAGTGATTGTTTCCAATAAATGCTACACTGTATTCTTTACCTGGTAAAAATTCTTCTACAATTAGCCCCTCTGGAAAATGCTTGAGGCGTTTTTCGATAGTAGAAAATAAATCTTTCTCATTACAGACAAGAGAATCTTTATGTATACCACAACTGCCGTCTTCCCTGCAGGGTTTCACAAAAAGCGGAAAGATAAGGCCGCCAAGCGCATTGTGTTTTAAGCTTTTAACCAGGAAACCGCGTGCAACCGGTAAATTATTTTTTTCCAGGATACTTTTGGCCTTTATTTTATCAAGGCAGGCAGAAAGCGCAAAACTGCCGTTTCCGGTAAATGGTATTTTTGCATTCTCCAGCAATTTCACCAGGATAACTTCTTTCTGAGAATCTTTGCTAAAGCCCTCAAACAGGTTAAAAACGCAAAAAGGATTTATATCTAATATTTTTTCCTTTAGCCTGGAGGTGTCGTTAAAATCGTTTTTTTCAATAAAAAGAACTTCGGGTTTTATGCCTTTTTTTAAAAAAACTTTCTCTACGGAATCCTTGCAGCACGAAACTGCGCAAATATCATCTCTTGTAGTCTTTTCTCCGGCTATAATTATCAGTATTTTACCTGAAATCATAATTCCAAAACCTGCCAGGCGCCGGCATAAATCGCCAATACTCTTCCCTTTAAAATAATCCTGCTGAAGATATGTTCCGGGTTATCCAATGCCTTTAACGGGACGCTTATCGATATTGATTTTTCTTTTGAATTTATCTTTATCCCATCTATAAATATTCTTTTCCTTCTTTCGTAAGCAAAGACCACGTTGTCTTTTGCTTTAAAAAATATTTTAGGCATCAAAGAAAAATCTTTGTCTTTTCTATAGCCTAAAAGATATATGTCTGCTTTTAATTTCCTGGCAATCTTGCGGTTTAAAGAAATATTTATATGGAGAAATTCGCTATCTTTAGAGTAAGATATTTCGGAAATCAATTTAGAGTTAACCCGCGATAACTTTAATGGTTCTTTTACCTTAAGATTTATTACCCGGGGAGAACACAATAATTCGTTTTTCCTTACGAAACTAAGAAGATAATTTCTGGCAAATGACAACTGGCTTTTGTAAAGAGCCAGGGCTTTGCGTTTGTTGACGATTTCACTATCGGTAAGAAAAACTTTGTACCACGTTATACCGCAATCAGCATAATCGCGTGGCACATCAAGCTCAAACGAAGGAAGATATTTTTTCACTTTTGGCCAGCCAACTTTATGAACAAGATAAGAGAAAACATCGGGTTCGCCTATCTTTCCTTTCAGGTCAAGAAGAGCTATGTTGGTAAATACGCATAAACTCCTATGGTCGGGATTTGTGTCGTAAGGGCTTGATACAAATATCTTTGTTGGCTTAAACTCCGTAAGCACCTGCTTGAGGTCGCTTAAAATACTCTCGCCTATGTAAGGTGCGTCAAACGACAAAGCGTTTTTGTAGGGAACGCGGCCTATATGAGTAAGCATACTTGTTGCAGGCCATTTTTTGTCCCAAAAGCTTGCGAGAATTGTTTCTGTAAACCTGTCAGGATAACCTAAGAATACAAGGTCTTCTTTTTTAACACCCAAAAAAGCGGTTGCATTATATGCTTCAGCTATGCGGGTTTTTCCTATATTAACAAAACCGTTCCTTGAGACTGCCGGATTTTTTTTATAAAAGAAATAGGATATTTCATTATATTCTCCGCTGGTAAGATAAACTATTTTTATCTTGGAATTATTTTTTAGGGCTTTCTGGATAATGCCGCCTAGGGCTATGATTTCATCATCCGGATGCGGCGCAAGAATAAGGACTCTGTCCTTTGCGGAAAAACTGAACCTTGCTAAACATGGCGAGGCAACGGAAATTATGAAGAATAAAGAAAAAAACAGTATTTGTTTTGTTTTTCTCATCAGTATCTTTTTTGTGTAACCAGTTTAAGGCTGTTTCTTTTAAGCGCTTCGTGTAATATTGTTTTTATAAGATAACTGTAATTTTTGCCATTTAGCTTACAAATAATCGGCAAATCGCTATAATAAGGCGAAAGCCCGGGAAGCGGATTGACATCTATGATTTTAGGGACATTTGCGCCATTCAGCCTAAAATCAATCCTCGCAATATCGCGCAGCTCTAAAGCCTTAAAAGCCTTTACGGAATATTTTTCTATTGCCTTTTGAATGCTTTTTTCTATCAAGCTTTGCGGTTCATATTTTATTCTCTCCTCCCAGTTCCTTTTATTTTCCTGCGAATACAAAAAATTGGTGCCGGATTTATTCTTTTCAGCGACCCGCATCATGCCCAGGATAAAAGGAAAACGATTACCGCACACCCCGACAGTTATTTCATCATTTTCTAAAAACTCCTCCACCAGTGCGGGTTGTTTGTATTTCCTGAATATGAAATTTGCTCTTTCTTTGAGTTCATTGAAATTACTGACTACCGAATTCAAAAATATTCCCCTTGAGGAACCTTCCCACCGCGGTTTGACAATAAATAAATTATTTTTCTTAAAAATAATTTTTAGACAAGGCAATTGCGAAATATTTTCTACCGTAAAAGCGCGTGGAACCGGAACCCCGGCTTCTTTTAGAATGATATTGGTAAGATATTTATCCAAGGTAAGCCCCAATGCTACAGGGTCTGAACCGGAATAGGGGACATTTAGACTTTCCAGTATGCAAGGCACCTGGGACTCTCGCGCGCGTGAAGCCCCAAGGCCCTCTGCCAGATTAAATACAAAATCAGGATTTACTTTCAGAATATCTTCTACGAGATTTTTACTTTGTTCTATACGGCAGACAAACGGCACGAAAGTTTTTAACTCTTTATGTAAAGCATTAATGGTTTCTATTTCATCATACTCTTCACAACTATCGTCTTTTAATCCTTTCTTCTTTAAATTAAAAATTATCGCTATTTTTTTTATATGTTTAACTTTCACTGAAGTTTTTTAATTTTTTTCGACAATACCGGCAAGTAAACCCCGTTAGAAAACCAGGCCGCCTAACGGAGTAAATACTTTTTAATTATTCTTTGGGGTTATAATAAAAGAAGGTTTCATTCTTGTAATTCCTGAGCGTAAGCCCCTCGGGAGATTGAGAAAGCACATAATTAGGGCTTATTGGAATTTTACCCCTGCCATCTATTCCGTCGACAACAAACGTCGGTACACACATACCACTCGTGTGCCCCCGCATATTTTCTAAAATATCTATACCCCTTAAAATAGATGTCCTAAAGTGATGTGCGCCGACAACCGGATCGCATTGGTACAGATAATAAGGCCTTACTTTGATTGCCTGAAGCTTCTGACATAATTCAACCATAGTTTTAACATCATCATTTATGCCCTTAAGCAGAACAGATTGATTGCTCAAAACTATGCCGCAACGTTGTAACTTCCTGCAGGCTGAAATTGCCTGAGGAGTAATTTCGTCCGGATGGTTAAACTGTGTGTTTATCCAGAGATTTTCATATTTTTCCAAAACCTTGCAAAGGTTGTCTTCTATCCTTTGAGGAAGAACTACGGGAGCTCTGGTACCTATGCGTATAACTTCTATATTTTTTAAATCGGCTATTGAGGAAAGAATATAATCAATTTTTTCCGTAGGTAGTGTTAACGGGTCTCCGCCTGAAACAATTATCTCTCTTATTTGTCGGTTTTGCCTGACATAGCTTAATGCCAAGTCAATATCTTTTAATGTAGGTTCGGGGATGCGGCTGCGCCAAAGCCGTTTTCTGGTGCAATGCCGGCAATACATAAAACAACGCCCGGTCACAATAAGCAAGGCCCTGTCCGGATAACGGTGCACAAGACATGGGGCAGGTGAAGTTTTTTCTTCGCCGAGAGGATCAATTTTTTCATGAATCTCCCCCTTTATCTCTTCTATTGAAGGAACACATTGCCTGCGTATAGGATTATTTAAATCGTTTAAATCTTTAATAAGCGAAAAATAATAAAGCGGAATACGGATATGAAAAGTTTTTATGGCTTGTTTAACCAGCGGCCTATCTCCTTCCGGTATCAAGACGAATCTGGAAAGATCTTCGATATTTTTAATCGAATTCCTGTAAGAAGCGTGCCAATTGTCCTCTGAACTTATTTCTGTTTTACATCCAGCGCTTTCACTGCCTCCAGGCTCTTCATCCAAAGATTCAATCCGTTCTGTTTTTTTTCTTTGCTCGCTGTTAACACCGGCTGCGTCCGTAGCAGCAAAATTTTTGCATTTAGACATTTTCAAATCTCTCCTTTTTTAATATTAAACATTCGGCCTTTCGTCAAAATTAAAGATTTGGCTAAGATTAAAAAAAATAGCCCTCTTATCGTTTTAAAAATAAGAGGGCTAAATATATTCATTCTAAAAAATTAATATCCTTGTGGTTCTCCCGACGGCGGCTCCTCAGGAATCGCAGAGGGACCTTCTTCTTCAAAAATATAATTATAATTCTTCGCCTTAAGTCCTGCATCTGTCATCTCGGCAGTAACCTCGACGTTATCGCCGACTTCAAGATAAGAATCATCAAGGAATTCCTTAGTAGTTAACACTTTCGTGTTGTCAATTACGATAAAGCTGCCATCTGCTGCTATTTCCTTTATTATACCCTTAACCACTTCCTCTTTCGGCTGTTCTGCCGTCTTTGGCGTGCCTTCCGCTATTGCCGGTACGTCTGTAGCAGCCTTAGCCGGCGGCTGTTGAGCATCCGCAGCTGCCTGCTCATCGGAAGTTTTCTGCGCTGGCTGTGCAGCCGCTATGCCTGAAATAAGAAAAATCGAAAGAATAAACAAATATGAAAACTTTTTATCCATTGTAGCGTCCTCCTTTTTAGAATTCCTCAACATCTTCGTCGCCGTCTTCGTCGAAGTCAGACTCTTCACTCAATGGCTGCACTGCTTCAACCTGAGGCGGATCAACCCTTATTATTTTTAATTCCATATCACAACTAACGCAGAAGGTAGTATCTCCTATCTCAAGATAATCTTCCAGCTCGAATTCATCTCCGCATTCCGGGCACTTTACCATCCTTGCCTTAGCCATCAAAAACATCCTCCTATATTTTACCTTCGTTCTTAAGTTCTTTTTCCGCCAAGAGCCAATCACAAACCGCGCTGCCTGCGGACTTACCTTTATTGAGCCATATAAAGTAAGCTCTCTCTTTTATCTTTTCAATATCCTGGGGTGAATATTCATTTGCTGTTATTTTTTCTTTCTTGCTGAAAAATTTTTTTATCATATTCATCCTTTTAATCTAGAATATACTAAAAAAATCATCTTTGTCAATAGGCTTTGATGTTTCTGATAAAAAATTATAAACTAAAAATAATTTTGATTAATTTGATTTCTAACATCTTCTTCTTCTATTTCATAAAATTATTGATTAACGTGTTTTTGGCGTGGGGGTGAATGAAAGGTACCTGCCCAGCATAAGGCGGGTTTGTGCATCCAAAGAGGGAAATGAACCAAGCACCGCAGATATAAAGGGGGTCAGCAACCATTGGAATAAAAATGAAACATATACCAGCCTGGAAACCCCTTTCGGCCTGGGCGGCATAAATTCCCAACTTATTATAATACAAAGCAGTAATATAAACGAAAGTGAATGGAAAACTACGCTGTTTATGTATGAAAGATTAAAAAGTGCAAGCGAATTTTTTAAAACAATTTTTCCCAAAAACAGGATTAAAGGTGTAATAAAACTTATTACTATGGCCCAGGTTGCCCAATTTACGTGGCCATCCAAAATTTGGTATAGCTTTCTGAATTTCACCGTAAAGGGAATTTCGTTTTTCTTTAAAAAATGCTGTGCTAAAAAAATAAAGTTCTCAACCCCCCATGCCCATCTTCTTTTTTGCTTATACTGGACTTTTATTGTATCAAGCAGATTCTTGCCTACTGCAATATCCATATAAACAGGGATATCCAGAGGATAAGTTTTATAGTCACCGTTGAATTTTAAAAAACATTTCCAGAATATCAAAGAATCATCGGAAATTAAATCTACGGGCCAGTAATCTACCTCGATAAGCGTTTTAAAACTCATGCTATGCGAAGAAAAAGTTATAAATTTTTCATACCGCATTCCTTCGATGAATTGCCAGAAAGTAGAACCTGTTTCTATGACTCTCGCAAACGCGGGAGCAGTATATATATTATTGCTATATATAGGTAAAGGCTGAAAGCTTGTATGGTATCTTTTTTGGTTAACCAAAAAGTTATAGGTCAGGCAGGAAAAATACTTTTCGTCCGGACAGGTATCAGCGTCAAAGCAGGAAATTATTATATTTTTAAAATCGTAACCTTTTTCTCCTAAATAAACCTTAACCTGTTTTGCTGCATATGTTGCGTTAGCTCCTTTCGCGGTTATTTCTCCCGGTATATTTTTGGGGTTAATAGTAATTATAATATCAAGGAAATGTTGTTTGAATTTATCGCTTATCGCCTTAAGCTTGTCATAGGCGCCCTGCGCCCTTTCTTCTCCTGCCAAAACTACTATGATTTTATCCGCAGGGTAATCCGTATCTTTCAAAAAATTGAGGCTATCAATTATCAAATTCTCAGGCTCTTTATAAATTGTATAAAGGACCACATGGATTATATCCTCGAATTTTAAATCAGAATTTGCATCCTTACACATAGAAAGCCAGTCATTATTTTTTTTAGACTGCATCCTGTAATGAGCCATTAACAAAAGTATGCTTGAATAAAGAAGCCTGGCAACCCAGTAGAGAAGATATACTATGATAACAACTATGGCGCTTAACGGTTTAAGTATAAAAAGGATAATAAGGGAAAAAATTATAAACCAGCTAAGGAATCCTGGTATAATTTCAAGAATTCGTTTAATCTTTTCTTCTCTCATTGGAAATTCTCCCGCCTATAAGCGGCATTATTTCTATTTTAAAAAGACTGAAGTTCTCTGTGCGCGGAATCTTGTCTTTTATGTAAAGCGTCTCAGACCGAGCATCATAAAATATTTTTGCATTCAGATTATTCAGGGTATAAATTTCAAAGCTTACGCCTAAATTATCCATATCCAGCGCAATAACTTTAAGCCCGTCATTGACTATAAGATAACGCTCGCGAAGGCCCAAAAATGCATCTTTTATGCTCCTTCCTGCTGTGTATACGGGGTTTGCCGTATTGGTAGAAGGAAAATTTTCATTGGAAATATCAACAACCCAGATATTTTTCTTATTCCAAAAAATAAGTTTATTATTATTTGCTATGACTTCTTCTATTGAATTGGCAAGATGTTCTTCAAAAATCTGTTCCGATACTTTTTTTATGCCTTCCAAATCCGTATCCAGGAAATAGATTCCTTTGTCGGTAAAAATCAATATTTTTTCCGTAAATATCTGCCTTAATAAGAAAAATCCATAGATATTAAAATCGAATTTTACCTTTTCAACTCCCTTAATTTTGGGGATGAGAAAAACATCGATATTGTTAACGAGCGAAGGTTTTATCTCGATTTCCATATTATAGGGATAAAACCCCTCCTTCTCCAGAACCAGATTATACTTATGCGGCATAAGCTCCCGTATCGTGCCTGGGGTCAGCTCATCTATTTTCTTTCCATCCAGATAAACCGTTACTGCACGGGGAAAAGTTTTTATTGAAAGCGCCCCTGTTTTTAAAAATTTTTTCGACTTTATGTCGAATTTGTAACCGAGGGAATAATATACTATTACCGGGGTCAGAATGACAAACGCCAAAGAAAATAACCAGAAGGAAAAGTGCCTTAAAAAAGAGTAATATTTTTCCTGCATATTTTATTCCTGCCGGCAGGTTAACTTTTTAGCTTTTTAAAACAAATTATTTTGCAGTATCGAAGCGCCCTGCGAGCGGCAACAAACTACAATATAGAAGCTAATTTGGTTTTTGTCAATTACAAGGTGGTTATACGTAAGAAGGCCGGTCTTAAGCTTTGTTGCTTATAAAAGTCCTCTTAAGAGAATCGGCAAGCCTGCCTTTTTTTATTTCCCGGCTGATAGTTGCATAAAGCAACCGTGGTATTACTATGGAAAGCGACAGAACCTCGCCAAAGGTAAAGAATTTAGTTACAAAGATATTCTTCCATAGAATCTTTAAGTAACGCGACGGCGTATAAAAAGAAAATTTTATGGTTCTGCCTATTTTCTTAAGCGCAGGGTAGTCATACATATCCGAATAAAATTCTCCCCTGTCAGTGATATGATAGCCGGGAGTATTTTCTGCGAGCTCCCTTAACGGAGAAAATTTTTCTATACGAAGTTTATTGCAGGCGATTGAATCAACCCCTATTTCTTTGGCAAATTGCGCAATGTAGAGCATTTCTTCCTTTGTTTCGCCAATGTTGCCATAGATGAAGTATCCGCTGTAATATATCGGGTACTTCGTAAGCACCTTGAAAGCCTCTCTTATCGTAGCCGAGTTAAAGCCTTTATTTAACTGCGCGAGTATCCTGTCATGGGGGGATTCTATGCCAAGCAAAAGCGCTTTAAATCCGGCTTTTACCATTTTTTCTAAAAGGCGCGGATGTTTTGCTATTTCAAGGCGAGCCTGGGCAACAAATCTTTTCTTTATTTTATGTTCAACAATCTTATCGCATAGTTCCTCCGCGCGTTTCATATCGACAAAAAGATTATCGTCGCTGAAAAGAACAACTTTTGCGGAGATATCTTTAAGCTCTTCAATTACCGAATCAACGCTGCGCGCCGAATACGTTCTTTTCTGGCCAAGCGGGTTTAAATTAAAAGTGCAGAATTTGCAATTATAGGGGCAGCCTCTTGCACTTAAAACTGAATCGAAAGTAAGATTCATTATATTTATACCATTTACGCTAAGCCTGTATTCATTATTGCGTAAAGCGCGGTCCGGAGAGGCAATACCTTCCACGTCACGTAGCGGTCTGTTTGAATTGTGTATAATTTTGTCGCCTTCTCTGTACGAGATACCTAAAATATTTTTTAAAGGCATTCCTCTAAGTATTTCCTGTATGGTTTCTTCTCCTTCTCCTCTTACGATAATTTTTATCGGGGGGCAGGTCTTAAATAATTCCTCTGTCATTTCCGTTGCCTTATATCCACCCACTACCAGGGGGATATCTTCCGGCATGCAGGAAAGTAAACCGCAAATTTCCTTGAATTGCCTGTCCCAGCCTATGCTTACACAAATAATATCAATTTCTTTTCTTATGAAATCAAGTAAATTTACGGGATTGGTTAATTCTTTTTCATAACGTAAATCAAGCAATGTTATTTTTTCAACACAGCTTTTAGCGCTGGTTGCAACATACTCAAGGCCGGTAGGCGGGAAAAGCTTCATCACGCTGGTTGCGTGGTTTTCGATATAGGGATTTAAAAACAAAGCGTGTTTATACTTAGCTCCATTAAGCATGCAAGGTACCTCCTAAAGTTTTGATGTTAAAATAATAAATACCACGTGCCGTTAACAAAAGCTTAACGGAACTAAAAATTTATGTAATATCCTCAAGGCTTAAGACAAATGCCTTTATGCCTTCTTTCCCCATTTTCTTGCGTAATTCTTTTACACCGGATAAAACTTTTTGCGCCTGGATATTTTCGCAACAAATATACAAAATATTATTTCTTCCCGGCCAGACGTCATCGCCCAAATGCGTACCCGAAGTTGCACCTTTACCAAAAACGCCATTTAGCTTAGTGTAATTGCTTAAAGCGCAATTTTCTAAAATCCCCATCACCTCATCATCGATTGCTTCATTGTAAACAATCATAACCATCAACATTTCTTCTTGCCTCCGTTTCTTCTGACCCTTGCCTCAAATACCGCATAAAGCGTAGGCACAAAAAGCATTGTAATCAAAGTAGATAAAGTAAGTCCTCCAACCATAGTAATGCCTAATGGCTGCCAGATTTCCGAGCCCACCCCTGTTGAAAGAGCCAAAGGCAATAATCCGGCTAACGTGGTAATCGTAGTCATCAATACCGGCCTTAGTCTTTCTTTGCCTCCAATAGTAACCGCTTCCAGCATCGAAAGCCCGCGGGCACGCAGTATATTTATATAACTTACGAGAACTATGGCATTATTGACAACTATACCTATAAGCATAACCATACCCAGAAAAGTTATAATGCTTAGGGTTGTTCCGGTTAAAACAAATCCCAAAATAACTCCGGTAAACGTAAAAGGCACAGAAAACATAACAATAAACGGGTCCAATAAAGACTCGAATTGCGCAGCCATAACCATAAAGACTAAGATCATACCTAAAATCATTAAAAAAAGTAAATCTCTGAACGCTTTGCCTTGTTCTTCTGCCTCGCCGCCAAAATTTATTACAATATCGGCAGGGATAGTTATTTTCTGTATGCTCTTTTTGATATCCTCAATAACATTACCCATTGAGCGCTTATAAGTGTTACATTCTACCCTAACCACCCTTTCGCGGTTTTTACGTTCAATCTCTATCGGGCCTACGGTTTCATAAACTCTGGCAACAGTGCTTAATTTAATCTGTTTTCCCGTAAAAGGCGAAACCATAGAAAGGTTT
>JAQVOZ010000157.1 GCA_028702365.1 Candidatus Omnitrophota bacterium
CTTCCTTTTCAAGTGCGTCTATCAATTTTGTAATATTTGCTGCGGTGACATAAAGGTTATTTCCAAGCTCCATCTGAGAAAGACCTTTGTCTTTTCCAACGTGTTTTATAACCATAAGGAGATTAAATTTGGCGGGATTAAGGCTGTATTCCTTATACGCTGTATTATAAAGGTAAGAGTCCAAAAGAACATAAAGCCTGCCTACTGCGTAGACAATTAAATCATTGGGATAAGCTGTTTTTAAGGTATTAACCGGTTTCATTTTTACCTCCTATTAGTTAACCAGTTAAATATATACCATATAATTTTAAACTTGTCAACTTATTTTTTTGTATTTTAGAACGCTTAAAATGCTTTATAATTACCGCGATGCTGACGCGTTTATAATGTATTTTTGCCTATTTATCATTTTAAATGGCACGATTGATTTTACAAGAAATATTGCCTTTTTGACATATTTTTTTGCTAACGTATAATATCTAATATGAAAAAATACAAAATTTTTACAAGCACGGCAAGAAATCTTACACCTTATTTAAACCAGGAGCTCCTCTCTCTTGGATTTAAAGAATTATCAATATTAAATACAGGTGTTTTTTTAGAAGCTCCCTTTGATGATATAATGCGCCTTAATTTATCGCTCCATAGCGCAAACCATATTTTTTTGCTGGTTAAGGAATTCAACTGTGACTCACCGGATGAGCTCTACAAGCAGGTCGTAAACATAGAATGGGAGAATCTCATATTTGAGGATGGCTATGTAAGTATTTTTTCAAACGTTTCAAATCCTACAATACGCGACAGCCGTTTTGCAAACTTAAAATGCAAAGACGCTATAGTAGACAGGCTGGTAAAAATAAAAGGTAAAAGACCGGATTCCGGCCCGCTGCGCGATAAAACCGTAATCTACTTATACTGGATAGATAAACGCTGCGCAATTTATATTGATACATCCGGAGAATCTCTTTCTAAGAGAGGCTATCGTAAGATATCGCTTAAAGCGCCGCTTCAGGAGACATTAGCCTCGGGAATAATACTTGCAACCAACTGGCAGGGCAAAACGCATTTCGTAAATCCTATGTGCGGAAGCGGCACGCTTGCAATAGAGGCAGCTTTTATGGCATTAAATCGCGCGCCCTCTATACTTAGAAAAAATTTTGGATTCATGCATACAAAATTTTATAATGCTGCAACTTTCGAAGAAATAAAAAAAGAAATCAGGAAAAAAGAAAATAAAAATATCAATCAAAAAATTATGGCAACCGATATAGATAAATATGCCATAGAAGCTGCATATAAAAATGCCTGCCTTGCGCAGGTTGAAAATTATATTGAATTTAAAACATGCGATTTCCGGCAAACACCAATGCCGCAGCCGCCGGGAATAATTGTTATAAATCCGGAATATGGCATACGTTTGGGTGATATAAATGAGCTGGAAAATTTATATAAAGAAATGGGAGATTTTTTGAAACAAAAATGCAGCGGGTTTACTGCTTATATTTTTTCAGGCAATATAAGTCTTTTGAAAAAAGTGGGGCTTAAATCACAAAAAAAAATTATTTTTTATAATGGCGATATCGAATGCAGGCTTTATGAATACTCACTTTACGAAGGAAGTAAAAGGGCGCCAAGGCTTACCACGGAACATCGTCAGGAATAACTATTTTTGCAACAGTTTCAAAGATTGAAATCGCGGTACCGTTATCAGGAAATTTATTTAGAATAACTATTATCGTCGTATCTTTAGCGGGCAGATAATACATGGCACATGAGTAACCCGGTATTTTACCGCTATAGCCTATAAAATCCCCGAATTTTGAAACACCCAAACCGTATTGAAGATAAGGCTCTCCTGTCGCAATCCAATTAAAGCGCGCTTTACGCATTTTATCCGTTAAAAAACTTCCTTTATAAAGGGCTTTTGCCCATAAAGCAAGGTCCTGGGCATCCGAAACAATCGCACCGGCAGCCCAGGTGCAGGAAGAATCAAGCATAGTAATATCCTGCGGGATATGACTATTTTGTTTATCTATATAACCCCTGCTGTAATCACCTTCCATAAACGGAGATACGGCAAAACTTGTATTTTGTAAGCCGATGCTGTTAATTATTCTGAGCCTGATTAAATCTTCTATTTTTTCGGAAGTAATTTGTTCGATAATCATCCCCAATAAAATAAAATTAGTGTCGGAAGCGTGCCAACCTTGCCCCGGCTCAAAATAAGGCTTATGTTTAAACGCCATGTTAACCAATTCAACGGGCTTATATTCCCGAAGGGGATTTTTATAAACTTGGGGGAAGAAATCAGGATCTTCTGTGTAATTAAATATGCCGCTGGTATTATTTGCGAGTTGTTTTATGGTAATACGTTCTCCGTTAGGCACGAACGGAAGGTATTTTTTAACCGGATCTTCCAGATTTATTTTCTTGTCGTCCACAAGAGAAAGCAAAAGCGAAACCAGGAAAGTTTGGGAAATACTGCCAATTCGTACTTTTTTCATATAATGCATGCTTTCCCCGCTTCCGATATTGGCTTCCCCAAAAGTTTTTACCCATATACCGACGTCAGGAGACCACACCCCAACTATCGCGCCTGGTATATTTCTTTCTTTTACTGCATCGCCAATCACTTTATCCAGCACTTGCCTTACTGTCTGAGAATAGGCTAATGGCATAAACGCGACAGTAACCGCCAAGAGGATAACAGCGATAATGGTTGCCTTTAAATAGTTATTAGCAATTATTAATTTCATAATTTTTCCTTATCTTATCAATAAGAGACTTGTTCCGTAACAACAGCATCTTGCTTAATAATACTTATCATATCATGTTTAAAAAACTGGTCTTCTGAATTTGAATAAACCAAAATATATAAATCAAGGTCGGCAACCTTAACTCCTCCTGCGGGTATTGCTGTGGTGCCATACACCTTGGGTGTTTCGCTAAAAGATATATAAATAGTATCTTTGTCTCCCGTAAATTCCTCTTCTCTAAAAAACCTGCGCCGGAGGCCACTCTCTGCGCTTTTTATGCGTATTTTCTTTATCTTGCTATAGTGGGGAGGCAGCTCCATGGTATCACTTAAATTCTGAGGCCCAAAATCTTTTAGTTGCGGATACCTACTGCGAATTCTCCAGATATCATTATATATATTCTTCATAATCTGGTTGGCATACGCCACAACTTCCTCAGGATCAAGCGATTCTGCGTAAATCTTGGGGGAAATAAAAAAAGAAATAATAGAGATCGCAATAAAATATTTCATCCAATCTTTTCTTCTCATCTTAAAATATAAACCTCACAATAGATGATATTTCAGGAAAACTACTTTTTGTTAAAATTTTAACCTGCTTCCTTTTGAAACATATTTATTCAAAAGAACTTAACTTATATATATATTATAACATATACCTGCTTAGGAAAGCCAAATTTTATTTCCACATCTTTCTTTCCTTCTTCGAGTGCCTTAAAAAGCTCCTTTGCCTTCATATTAAGCATATTAACCACAAACATATCGGGTATTTGATTTATCCTTACATTATAAGTATTTACTGAATCATTATAAAACTCTCTTCTGTCCGCGATTTGCCCTTCAAGATAGCTGATACGGCCCTGAAGCTGTAAAAAATTCTGGTTGGCCTTTAAATCGGGGTAATTTTGGCAACTGCGAAAAGAGTTTTTAGGCCTTTTGCAAGCCCTACTTCTGCAAGGTAATATTTTACTGCAGGATGGCTTCTGCTCCGACATATAACCATTTCTTTTTAAAGTAACGTATTGACATAAGCAGTGCCTGGACAAAAATTGAAATGTTCATAGCCCACCATATGCCGGCTGCGCCAAAACCTAAGGAAATACCAAGGATGAAAGCCAGGGGGATGCGTATTAGCCAAAGAGTGCCGGTGACGATGAACATAACGCTCTTCGTGTCTCCTGCACCATTTAATCCTCCGCCAAGTATAATACCCCACGCCATAAACGGCTCGAAAACAAGGCTTATATAAATATATTTCATGCAT
>JAQVOZ010000158.1 GCA_028702365.1 Candidatus Omnitrophota bacterium
TACTTTCAACTAGTCGGCGGTGCAGCAGGCGATATGCTGCTTTATTCTTTGATTGGTTTGGGATGCCCCATTTCATATTTAAAAAAAGAACTTAAAAAGCTAAAGATAGATTTCGATATTGTTTTAAAAGAAATAAAAAATAACCATCACAAAAATAAATGTCTGGATTTTAAGGGTGAGCTTAACTTGTCTTATCTGGAAATACTAAAACTAATCTCCAAATCAAGATTGGAAAAAGAGATAAAAGAAAAAGCTTTAAATTCGTATAAAGAGCTTTTTGAAATAGAACGTAAAATCCATGGCGTAAGGGAGGCAGATTTTAAATTTCATCATTTAGGCAGGCTTGATGCAATTTTGGAAATCTGCGGTTTCTATGCCGGCTTGAAATACTTAGCGGTCAAAGATATATACGTTTCATGTTTTCCTTTAAGCAGCCCGTCAAAAGCAGCCCTTGAAATCCTTAAAGGCAAAAAAATAAATCCCCGGGATTTAGGCTATGAGTCAATAACGCCTACAGCAGCGGTATTACTTCAGAAAGCCCAGCAGCCGGATTTAAGTTTTGATTTTGAAAAATATAGTACGGCATATGGAAACTGCGGGGACCAGGATTATCTGGTTGCGTATCTCACAGATGAGGGCCGTAAAACGAATAATGATAAAATCATTAAAATAGAAACAAATATAGATGATATGAGCCCGCAAATTTTTGAGCATATTTTTGAAAAGCTCTATACAAGTGGCGCTAAAGAGGCATATATCGAGCAGGTCATCATGAAAAAATCAAGGCCGGCATTTGTCCTAAACGTGTTATGCGCGCCAAAAGATTTCGAAGAAATAAGAGGTATAATTTTTTCTCATACAACCACCTTTGGCATACGTTACAGAGAATATTTGAGAGATAAACTAAAGTATACCTTTATTTCTAAAAAAACTAAATTCGGGAAAATTAAGTTCAGGGTATCCCTTGGCCCTCTCAAAAAAGAAACCCCGGAATACGAAGATTGCCTTAAAATATCAAATAAGTTAAAAATTCCTCTCCTGGATGTTTACCGTTCGCTTAAGTGAAAGGCAAGCTAACTTAAAGAGCCAATAAACATATAGCTTTTTTACTTAACAATGGTATAATTTTGAAAAATTGGCGGTGTAGCTCAGCTTGGTAGAGCAAACGGCTCATACCCGTTGCGTCGGTGGTTCAAATCCACTCGCCGCCATGTTTTTAAAAAAGAAGCAAGAATCGAACTAAGGCGCGCCCGTTATTTACTTCAAGGTTTAACCCCGGAGAACTTACCCTTGATTTTGATACAATATTGTTTTATATAATAAGGAGGGCTTATGTATATTGAGTTGCTGAAAAAAATATATTCTGCTGAGCGCAAAAAACTTGAAGGCATGTGGATGCATCAACAGGAGATGAAACTGAAGGTTATACAGTTTCGTAAGCGAATGCTGGAGAGGCTGGAAAGCTGCCTAAATATTAATGAGATTTCCGGAAGAAGCGATATTCCGGAGGAGATAAAGGATAATTTATTCCGGGACGCAGAGAATGGCGACAAATTACAGGCTCGCCTGGACTTTAATAGTGCTGATGAGCGGAAGAAACTTGAGGAAGAGGAAAAACAGGAGTTAAATAATGCAAACTATAATCCTGTTGAATACGCTGATTATTTGTTTCAGGCGGAAAAAGTTTATACGATAGAAGCTGAATTGGCTGAAAAAGGCCTATACCCGGAAGCGGTCTATTGTAACGGACAAAAAGGCGGTAACGAGCAAAAAGTTGATTAAAATTCACTACCTCGCAGCGAAGATTTAGAGTATAATAAAACAAATATGAAAAAATGCCCCTATTGCGCAGAAGCTATACAGGATGAGGCTCTAAAGTGCCGTTTCTGCGGCGAATTCCTGGTTAAGAAACCACAAAATAAATGGTATTTCGCAGCGTCTTTCCTGATAATTGCTTTTCTCTGTATAGGGCCATTGATGTTGCCATTGGTGTGGTTCAATCCCGCTTTAGCGCGCGATAAAAAAATAATTATAACCGTTATAATAACTGTTATAAGTATTATTTTGGGCATTATACTTGTAAGCTCAATAAAATCAGTATCAAATTATTATAAGCAAATTTTTTCTTTAACATATTAAATGAAGCCAACATTTTCCTGCGCCCTGCCCAGCCCGTAGCGGCGAGGCTTGAAAAAATGATGTGTTCATTAAAAAGGAGGTTAACATGAGAAGAAGGTTGCCACGGCTTAGAATACCCATACAGTTTAAATTCATCCGGATTATCCTGGTAATGGTTATCATCTCTTTTTTTATTAATGCTTACGTCTCTATACAGACGCTGGGCTGGAGAGACTTTGATATAAGCGGAGACGTAGCTTATATGATTTTTCAGCTTAATTTTGGTGCAATCTTGCTGATTCTTTTAATTACCATGGCATTTATTTTGCACCGTGGTTTCGGAGCGCTTTCACGTATGGAAGAGATATTGGAAGAAGTTATCAAGGGGAAGTATTCTCTTAGAATCAGGCTGCGCAAGGGGGATACCTTAATTCCTTTGGTTGACAAGATAAATAAGATACTTGATTTACTGGAAAAGAAAAATAAATAACAACTTATGGGTATAAAAATTGAAGTTAAAAAACCCAGCGAGAAAGAATTAAAGGATTTAAACATCAAATCCTGGCCTATTTGGGAAAAAGAAGTAAGTACGTTTGACTGGTTTTACGACGAAAAAGAAACTTGTTTATTCCTGGATGGGGAAGTTGAGGTTGAACTTAGTGATGGCGGCAAAGTAAAATTGGCAAAAGGCGATTTAGTTATTTTCCCAAAAGGCCTTAGATGTAAATGGAATATCAAAAAAAGAGTCAAGAAGCATTATAAATTCGGCGCTTAAGAAGCTTTTTTCTCTTTGCTTTTCCTTTTTGCCAGAAATTTCTTAGCCAAAGCATTCAATTTTTCATAAGCTATCTCTTTTTTGTAATATAGCCTTACTGCTTCCTTGGCTTTTCTCATTTTTTTCCTGTGAATCCTTTTTAATTTTTCTTTATATCTTCCCATTTGTCCTCCTTTTGACTGAAAGAAGTTTACCATATAAAACTTGCTCTGGCAAGCTGTTATGGCTTAAGATTAAGCTAAATATCCTTTATCTGGCTGTAAAATCAAAGATTCGCAAGCCTTTTAGTTTGTCTTGATAAGGCATAAGCAGCACCTAAATTCTTCATTGACAGATTGCAATATTGGCTTACAATATAACAATTAATTGGAGGGTGTTATGATTTTCAAAAAAGGAAATATGAGTAAGGGCGTATTGATTTTATTAATATCGGCAATAGTTCTGGCCGCATTTTTAGTTATTTATCAGCACAAAATTATCCGGTCTCTTAAGGAAGCGTTGAGCTCCACTCAAGGCGAGACAGTAAATGTTGACCTTGGGCCCTTGGGAGATAAGCTAAAAGATAAAAAGGGGGCTTTTGTTCCTGTAAAATACGATAAAGATACGCTGATGGGCGAATTGGTGCAAATAAAGGCTAAATTAAACGAAACAGAAGGCCTGCTTCGCCAGGCTCAGCAGGAAAAAGAATCCCTGAAAGAAGAAAACGCCACTTTAATTGAGGCTGTAGACAGCTTAAAAAAGGAATTAAGGTTGTGGGAAGGTAAAATCAACAGCTTGGATGAAAAAAGGCTAGTTATTGGAAAAAGAAACCAGAGTGCCAGGGAGTTAAGCAAAAGAATTTGGGATTTGAAAACAAGAGCTCAGCGAGAAATAGATAAGATAAAAATGGAATTAGGCAACCAGGGATTCATCACCAAAGGCGGAAAAACCACTTTTTCCCGCGAAAAAACAATACAACTTGAAAAAATAGTTGTTACACACCCCCGTTAACACGTCAATCCTTCTTGCTAACCTTCGGTTTTTCTGCTGAAAAATTTGGGTTGAAAATTATTCAATAAGATGTAGAATTTAAATGAATGTAGCATTTTGCGCATTAAACGTTT
>JAQVOZ010000009.1 GCA_028702365.1 Candidatus Omnitrophota bacterium
CCGTAAGGCCTACCGTGAGCAGTTTACGGAAAGATGCCAGTGTTCGCGAGCAAACCATATTAACGCAGGTTACGATCAACGATGGAGAAACTATTGTCATAGGCGGGGTTGATTCAGAGAAGCGTATTGATAAAAACAATCACACCTTATTTAACGTTCCGCTTTATTCAAAGAGCAAATCCGCCAGAAAAAAAGTAGTAATGTTTCTTACGGCGAAAATTGTCGAATGAGGCCCGTATTTTTCCAAGCCTAGCCGCAAAAGGCGGCAGGCAGGCACGTGAAAAAATAATTGATTTATCTAAAATATACTTCCGGGTGCCTGCATACTGGGAAAATTTCCTGTTTTTTGGGACAGGAAATTTTCCCAGAGTGCCTCGAAAGTTAATTTCTTCGCCGTAGACGAAGAAATTAAGGAGGTTTAAGTGAAAAATCTAACGGCAATTGTTGCGCTCATGAGCGTATTTACTCTGGCGATTTGTTTTGTCGTCATAGGGGCTGTTTCTGTTGAACTGAAATCAGCGCTCGGCATAGGAAATGGCGAAATCGGCACGTTAGTTTTAACTCTTTTTTTAACTGCCTGCATAGTGCAACTTATAATCGGCCCTTTTGTGGATAAATTTGGGCATAAACCAATTGCAATAACCGGTTTTATAATCTGCAGCTTAAGTATGTTTCTTTTGGGGTCAGCTGCCAGTTTTATCATAGCCTTAGTTGCTGCTTTTTTACTGGGCATAGGGGCTATGTGTGTTAATACGGTAGGAAATACTTTAATGCCCGTAGTTTTATTCTCCGGCCGCGACCCGGCAAGGGCAAGCAACTTCGGAAATGGATTCTTTGGCCTGGGGCTTATTGCCACACCGCTTATAATTGCAGCTTTTGGGTTAAAATATAACAACGCTCTTTTTTCAATTGGCGCATGCATCATTCTGTTTCTTTTATTTTCTCTTTTTGCTTCTTATCCTAAAGTTTCAACGGGTTTTAAGTTTTCTATGGCAATAAAATTATTAGGTAAGATGCCCGTTGTGGTAGCAGCTCTTGCGCTTATCTGTTATATTTCACTGGAAAGCACAATGAATACCTGGATAAAATCTTTAATGGCGGAATTATTCGAAAATAGCGGTAACAGTAATTTTCTAGCGCATGCCGGATTTGTGCTTAGCTTGTTCGGAATTTGTATGATGCTGGGCCGCTTCATAAGCTCCGCAGTTAAAAACCTGACCAAAATAGGCGTGAATGTCATCGCGGCGTCTTCATTGGTTTCTATGCTTGCCATTATCCTGCTGATTATTACTAAAAGCTATGTGCTTGCTATTGTGGCAATTGTTATAGTGGGATTTTCTTTTGCTCCAATTTTTCCTATTATTGTCGGCGTAACATTTGCGCGGTTTGAGACAAATCTTTACGGAAGTATTTTCGGCATTATTTTTTCAATCGGCCTTCTTGGCGGTACCTTTGTCCCGCAATATGTAGGCTATTTGGCGAAAGAAAAAACTATCCAGCAAAGCCTGTGGATTGCAGTTGCTATGGCGGGATTATTATTTGTTATAGCTTTGCTGATGGGGCGGTTAAATTCCAAAAGAGCATAAATTAAATCCATTCTTAAGGCGCGCAGTTAATATGCTAACAATGCAAAGCTATGATGCAATTATAATTGGAGCGGGCCCGGCAGGCATGATAGCCGCAATGCGCGCTTCCGAAAATAATAAAAAAGTTCTTCTTATTGAAAGAAACCATACCCTTGGCGTTAAGCTTCTTATAACCGGGGGAGGCCGTTGTAATCTTACCAATGCGTCTGATATTGAGGATTTTCTTAATAAATTTTCCGCATCAAAAGATTTTTTGAGAAATTCTTTTGCCCAGTTTTTTAATACTGAACTTTTATCATTTTTTGAGAAAAGCGGTATTGCTTTTAAGACGGAAGAAAATGGATGCGTGTTTCCCGTCGGCGATAAGGCAATGGATATTTTAAATGTTTTGAAACAGAAACTACAAGAAAATAATGTTGAAATCCTGACGGGTGAACGCGTAAAAAATATTACCATAAAAAATAAAAGGGTTGAAGGCGTTATAACATTTTCGAATAAACAATTTTTAGCCAAAAGTGTTGTGGTTTCAACCGGCGGGCTTTCGTACCCCAAAACCGGTTCCACCGGTGACGGTTACGAATTGGCTAAAAAACTTGGCCACACCATAACGCCTTTAAAGCCGGCGCTTGTTCCGATAGCTATTAAAGAAAAATTTATAAAAGACTGGCAGGGCATATCGCTTAAAAAAGTGCTGGTAACTGTTCTGGATAACGGCAAAAAAGTTGCTGAACGTTTGGACGATATAATTTTTACTCATTTTGGCATATCCGGGCCGGTAATCCTTGATGTAAGTGCTGTTGTTTATGATAAGCTGGAGCTTAAAAATAAAGTTGAGCTGGCTATTAATTTTGTGCCGAAATTAAATCAAAAAGAGTTAGATGTTTTTGTTTTACGCGAACTTAAAATAAACTCTGCAAAAACAATAAAAAATATGTTTAAAGATGTTTTACCGAGAAAAATGATGGAGCAATTTCTTAAATATTGCAACTTAAGCCCAGATATAACTGCGCATCAAATGACTACTGAAGAAAGGAAGAGGTTTATTAAGGGGTTATCAAACTTGTGTTTAACTGTAGAGAGGGTATTGCCTATAAAAGACGGCATTATAACCAGAGGGGGAGTAAACACAAAAGAAATAAATCCGAAAACCCTTGAATCAAAGCTTGTTGAGGGATTGTTTTTTGCCGGTGAAGTGATAGATATTGATGCAACTACCGGTGGGTATAATTTGCAGGCGGCATTTTCAACCGGATGGGTTTGCGGCGGAAATATTTAAGAGACAAACAGGAAGATAAATAATGCATCAAGTGCGTAACTTTAGCCAATACGGACAGCCGGTTCTTAAGGGCCTTGTAACTCCGGAGAAGGCAAAAATCCACGCACAAACTCTTGCAAACAGCCTTCGTAAAAAATTCAGGCACCTTTCCAGGCGCTTTAAGCGCGAAGGCATAGATTGTTTCAGGCTCTATGATTGGGATAGCCCGGATATCCGCGTTGTTGTTGACTGGTACGCAGGCCGGCTTGTTGTTGCTGAATATGAACGTAAGCAAACCGGCCCCGAGTATTTGCCCCAAATGGCCAGCGCAGCTGCAGCAGTTTTAAACGTCTCGTCAAACAAGGTATATATCCGTCGCCGGCATACAAATATAACAGATGCGCCCCGTTATAAAAAGCTCAATGTCAAAGGCGAACGTTTTAAAGTCCGTGAACGTAACCTCTGGTTTTGGGTAAATTTAAGCGATTTTCTTGATACCGGTTTATTTTCAGACCATCGTGATACGCGCGTTATTATTGGTAAGCTTGCAAAAGACAAAGACTTTTTAAATCTATTTGCATATACCGGAACATTTACCTGTACTGCCGCCGCCGCAGGCGCGCGTACAACAACAACTGTTGACCGGTCACAAACCTATATTAAATGGGCTAAAGATAATATGTTATTGAACGGGCTCTTAGGCCCAAAGCATCAATTTATACAATCGGATGTTAAAAAATATTTAGCGTGTGCTCTATCTCAAGGAAAACGTTTCTCGCTGGCATTTCTTGACCCGCCATCCTTCTATAAAAACGAGAGAGAACAAATATCGTTTGATGTAAACCGCGATCACCCTGAACTAATCCGTGAAGTTTTAAAGCTTATGTTGCCGGGCTCAGATGTATTTTTCTCCACAAACCATCAACGTTTTGAACCTCGTTTCGAAAATATCACCGCAAAGGAAATAATCAAATTAACCCCACAAACAGTTCCTGAAGATTATCGTAATCGCAACGTCCATAACTGCTGGCAGATTAAAGTATGAATATTATTTGGATAAATCGGAAATACCCTGGGGTTGTGGAGGAGGGTACTTTTTGAGATTAATTTTTACCCTTTTGGTTTTGGATAAACGAAAAAAATACAGTAAGTTTTATCCTTGGTGTCGCACAAAGCGTTGCGTGCTATATCAGGAAAGATTTTAACCCTTTTACCAGGTGGCTGGGGTTTACCCGCGGACATGCCTGCCTTCGGCAGTCAGGCCCGCGCGGGCCCCAAAAACAAATTTTGTAGTTTTAAAAGCATAACCTTTGCTATTTATTCCAACCTTATGCCAGCTTCACGAGGGAAAGAGGAAATACGATACTAATATACTTTACTATACTTTACTATACTTTATAATATTCAGAATAAAAGAAGAAAAACATTGACAATAAAACCTGTGCAAGATATACTTTAGTAGAGCTTAATATACTTTAGTATAGTAATAAAATTAAGTAACCAACCATTTTTTAGAAAAATGAATCTTCAAACAACCAAAATCTATCGCACTAAAGATGTTTTAAAAATTGTGGGCATTTCAAGGGCTACTCTTTACAACTGGCTTAGAGGCCAGAAAGTAAAAGAAGTAGTAAGAGACAGAAACAGTTTTAGAATTTTTACCGAGGAAGATATTCAAAGAATCTTGGCTTACAAAAATATGGTTAAACATCCGTTATGATTTTCAAAAAAAAATATTCGGAAAAGCGGGCGTTTGAACGGGAAAATTGTTATTGTCTTGTCCGCTATAAAACCTTGGACGGGAAAGGGGATTCTGCCACGATAGTAACTTCTTTGAGAAATATCAGCGGCGGAGGGTTGCTGCTTAAATTCAAAGAACCCCACTTATTGGGTGTGCGGGTAGAGATAAAAATAAATCTTCCGATGCCGGACGATTCTCTGATTTCCGCTGTAGCAGAAATAGTAAGGCTTAAGGCTTATGCGAAGGCTAAAGAACATTGGGCGGGGGTGAGATTTATTGATATAAAAGAAGAGGATAGAAAAAAAATAATTGATTTTATCGAATTTAGAAAAACTAACAAAAATGGCATTAAATCTTAATTTAGAAAAAGATATTGAACGTAGCCTCAGGGATTACTGGGAAATATTATACAAACGAAGATTTGTTTTTATTGTAGTATTCCTGGCCAGTTTCATCATAACCGCGCTATTGGTTATTTTTGTAGTTCGTGTCAAATATAAAGCAACCGCAATGATTATTATCGCACCTCCTTCCGTCCAGGTGGTAAAAGACAAAGAGGTTTCGATACGTGAATCTTATGATGTTACCAATGAAGTTCATGCTATACAGGGCGATATAATAGCAGCAAAAGCTTCAAGTTATCTCAAAAATAATAACGAACATAATCTAAATATCTTGCCCGGTGAAATAAAGGCGATGCTTGGAGTTTCCAATAAATTAAAAACCGATATTATAGAAATTTCCGCCATAAGCCATGATCGCTACAAAACATTTTTTGTATTAAAAGCTATTATTGCAGCGTATATAGATGACGCTAAAGAACGCCGGGATAAAATGGTTAAAGATTTGTATACTGCTTTGTCTAATCAACTGGAACAGAAACGTAAAGAAATAGAAATTGCCGAGAATGCATTGACAAAATTTTTGCTGGATAATGAAATTATCGCAAGCGCGCTTGAGGTGGGCACCAGCGAAATAGAAACAGGTGCGGCAGATAAGAATGAATTAACAAAAGAGCCTCAGATAAACGAAAAATACCTGCTTTTAAAATCCCAAAAAATGGACAAAGAAGCTTTTTTGGAAGAAATCAAAAATTACAGGAAGCAGGATGATATTACTGCGCTGGCAGTGATTGCCAAGAGAGAGCCGAACATGGTAGATTTAACGCTGAGGGATGCGCTCTATGAGAAAGAAAGGGAACTTGTAAAACTGTTGGTTACTCAAAGCGAATTGCATCCCGATGCGATAGCGGTGAAAGGCGAGGTGGAAGAAGCAAAGAAAAAGATAACTTTTGAAGTTGACAGGGCAATTCAAAGTTTGGAAATTAGTATTAAATCTTTGGGGGTGGAAGAAGGAAAATTGCGCAAAATTATAGATGTTGGTTTAAGCAATAAAATGGTGGAATATAATACTCTCAAGCGGGATCTTGAGGTAAAGAAAAGCGTTTACGCCAATTTTTTAAATGAACTGCAGGTTATAAATGTAGCTGATAAATTGCAGGACGTGCCTTTCCTGAGGATTATTAGGGAGCCGCTTTTGCCAACCGAACCCCAAGTTAGCAAGCCAATGTACTTGCTTCTGGCGCTTATATTTTCGTTTACAATTTCCGGATCCGTAATTTTAGTTTTAGAAAATATAAATATAAGCATAGAAAGGGTAGAGGAGGTTGAAGAAATTTTAGACATTGAAGTATTAGCGACTGTGCCGTCATGGAAGAAGCGCCAGGAGGTAGCTAAGGAGGAGGGGGCAGTAGATGTGGGCTTGGTTGTCTCCAGGCACCCCAGGTCTGTAATAAGTGAAGCATTCAGGATGTTAAAGAATAATATACGGTTTATAAATGCTGATAAAAAATTAAAATCATTTGTAGTTACCAGCGCTAACCCGCAGGAAGGCAAATCCTTCATTTGCTCTAACCTGGCGATAATTATGGCAGCTGCCGGAGAAAAAATAGTTTTGATAGATGCTGATTTACGCCGGCCGTCAATCCATAAATATTTTAATGTCGAAAATAAAAATGGTTTAAGCGATTATCTTTTGGGCGAAGTTACGTTGGACAGCATAAAAACCCACGACACCAAGTTTGAAAACTTAAAAATAATACCTTCCGGCCATATACCTCAAAATCCCAATGAGATTTTAGGGACAAGGAAGATAAATGAGCTTATAGAAAAATTGAACAAGGAAAATAATATTGTCATAATTGATTCACCGCCTGTTCTGGCTGTTAGTGATAGCATGGTTTTGTCTGCTAAAACCGACGGGACAATTCTAGTTATTTTAGCCAACAATACTACAAAGCACTCAGCTGCCAGAGCCAAGCTTTTATTGAAAAATACGGGATCCAATATGTTGGGCGGTATATTAAACGGCGTTGAATCTGGCAGGGATGGCTATTATTATTGTAACCACGAATATTATACTAATGAAAAATAAGCAAAGAATTTATTTTTTTTGGTTTCTGCACGGTAGATTTAGTAATAAACTTTTTTTTCGGAGGTTGATCGTGTCTTTGTTCTTTTTGTTTATTTCTGTCAGCATCTGCGGATGCGCCCATCTTCACAATGCATCCGCAAAAGCTAATGCATCTACAAAAAAACCTACACCCAAAAAAGCCAAATTTATCAAAGCTTCAGATTTTAGGGAAGACGAATGGGCTTTGGATAATTATCTTATAGATATGGGGGATATTTTGGAAATTTCGGTCTGGCAGGTGGAAGATCTGCAAAGAGATGTTGTGGTTCGTCCCGATGGAAAAATTTCTTTTCCTTTGATAGGTGATGTTCAGGCAGCCGGGAAAACTATTGAACAGCTAAGAGAGGAAATAGTCGGTAAAATAAAGTTATACATAAAAGTTCCCCAGGTTTCTATAAATATTTTGGAATTCGGCGGTAAGAAAGCTGTTGTTCTGGGGGATGTTGAAGATGAAGGGGTAATCCGTTTTAATACACCCACAACGGTGCTTGAAGCAATAGCCCTAGCTGGGGGGTTTGATAAAATTAAGGCTAATATGGACAGGATATATGTGATAAGAGATGCCCGCTCTGAGCATCCCATGGTTATAATGGTAAATGCCAACGATGCTTTAAAGGGGGGCTATGTCCAAGAGAACGTTTTGGTCCGTTCCGGAGATATAGTTTATGCAACACGCGCGATGAGCGCAGATTTCAACCAGTTTATGGATCAGGTGTTTGGTAAGGTAATAGCTTACGCTGAGGCTTATTACGGTGATACATGGCGCAGGCATATTGGAGGCATGGGTAAGGAGTGGAAATATAAAACTCAAATAGAAAAGATGGGCAACACAAACTAAACGTTATGAGCAATTTTGCAAAGAAGCTTAACAAAAAAAAGTTTTTCTTTATCGTTCCTTTCCTATGCATACTAAGTTTAACTTTTATTTACAGCTCTGTCCGTAAACCACTGTATCAATCAAGAGTAATTATTAAACTGGAAAATTCTTTTGGAATTGAACCTACAAATAACGAAGTGCTTTCCAAAGCTTTGAGCAACCTCGGTATGCTTAATGCTGCTAAGCCAGACGTTTCGGTTGCTTCTTTAAAAAATATGGTTCTAGTAAATAAAGATGCTTCTTCCGGGATTATAGAGGTTTCGATTAGAGGTAAAAAACCCGATGAAGTTTCTAGATTTTCTAGAGAAGTGGCGGATACGTATGTATCAGAAGTAAACAACAAATCAAGTAATTTACAAAACGCAATTGTAAAAAAACATGAATTGGAACTGGAGGCATATAGGAATGATCTTAAAGAAAAATTATCACAGACCAAGGCACTTCTTGAAGTATCTGAAAAAAAGATGGAAGTAATACAGGAAGAGGAACGGGGAATAGTCGTAAGGGCCTCTGACCTAAAAGCACAATTAGCTAAGTTAGAGCAGTCAAGGGCCGGGCTTTTAAAGGTTTATACTTCTGTTTACCCGGACGTGGTAAGGATAGATTACGAAATAACTGCCATAAAAGAACAGCTTAAATCTCTTCCCGCAGAATCGGAAAACAGGTTAAAGCTGGAAAGGGAATTAAAAGAAAACCAGAAAATGTATAACGCGCTTCAAGAAAAATGGAATGAGTTAAATTTGAAAAAAGTAGAAGATTTCAAAGATGTTAAAAAGGCCGCGGCCATAATAGGCCGTGCCGAAAATCCTTCTCCGGTGATAGATACATCAAGAAGGAAAGTTTTTATTTATTACGGTACCACGATTGCTGTTCTATTCAGCTTGTTATTGCTGTTAGTAATGACTTTTCTAGATACGACAATGTTAACCGCGGAAGAAGTTTCTGCTCTTGCGCATCTTCCTATAGCCGGAAGCGCACCCTATATGAATTCGCTTAATCTTAGGAAAAATAAGAATAAAGTTAGTCTGCTCTGGCAGCATGAAGATAAAGTTTCAATAATTGAGCCATACAGATTAATTTATATGTATATACAATCCACTATTTTTAATAATCAAACAGAAAGTAAATCTATATTTTTAACCAGCGCAATAGCCGGAGAGGGAAAATCAATTGCTGCTTCTAACATAGCACTGGCTATTGCCCGGGCAGGAAAAAAAGCCATAATTATCGATACTAATTTGGTAAATCCTGCAATACATCTTCTTTTTGGAATTAATACACCTATACCGGGTTTTACCGATACCTTAAACAAGGGCGCCGCCCTAGAAAGTGTCATGCGTGACGTAACTGATCTTTTATTGGGGGGAATGGGGCTTACGGCAACGCTTAAGCTTAAAGGTTTGGACAGATTAAAAATTATCACTGCGGGTTCTCCGGTTTCTGACGCAACAGAACTTTTGCGCTCGGAAAAAATGAGCGACTTGATGAATAGATTAAAATCTCAATTTGATTTTATCATATTAGACGGCCCGCCGGTATTAAGCAGCAGCTATAGCGCAATTATTGCTGCGCAGTGTGATGCTACGTTGCTGGTGTATTCTCTGGGTAAAACTTCCAAACACGATTTTAAGCTGGCTTTGAATCGGTTACGTTCTGGTGAGAAATTTGATAAAGAGAAAAATTTAAGAGGAATAATACTAAACAAATGTATTTGAATTACTGGGGATTTAAAGAGAAACCTTTCGAGAATACGCCAGACCCAAAATTTCTATATAAAACGGCAAACCATGAAGAGGCGTTAATGAGAATGGTTTATTGCATAGAAGAAAAAAAGGGTGCTGCCATGTTGACCGGAGAATATGGATGCGGAAAAACTCTTTTAACCAGGGCATTATTGAGAGAACTATTTAAAGAAGAAGATATCTATAAGGTAGCTTTGATAGTAAATCCTTCTTTTGCTTCGAATGATTTTTTACGGGAAATCATATTTCAGTTCGAGAATATTTTTTTAAACGGAACAAAGCTGGAGCTTATACACAGATTGAATGAAATTTTGTATAAAAATATGAAAGAAAATAAAAAATCAATAGTGATTGTAGATGAGGCCCAGGCCATAGAAAACAGAAGTATGTTTGAAGAGCTACGTCTTCTTCTGAATTTCCAAATGAACGATAAATTTTTACTTACCTTGCTTCTTGTGGGCCAGCCGGAGCTGCGAGAAGAAATTGACCGTATCCCGCAGCTTAAACAACGCCTGGCTATCAACTATCATCTTACGGGGCTTAACCAGGAAGATTCCGGAAAATATATAGATTATAGGTGTACGGTAGCCGGAAGAAATGAAAGCGCATTTAACAGAAACGCAACCACCATGATAGCAGATAAAGCTAGCGGTATCCCAAGAAAAATAAATACTATTTGTGAACTTTGTCTTTTGCAGGGAATGTTTGAACGCAAATCCATAATCAATGAAGAAATAGTTGGAAAAGTATCAGAGGAGGTTTGTTTATGATACGCATAAGTGATATTATTAAAATGAGTAATGCCAGTCCGCAAGCCAAAAGAGAAACTAAGCCTATAATAAAAGAAACAGAAAAAGCAGAAATTCCAAATGCGATAAAAGCTTCGGAAAGTAGTAAGGCGGAAAGCTTGAGCCTTTACACTAAAGGAATTTCTTTGTTGGCGCAAACTTTTCATAAAGCCAAAAATGAGGAAGATATTACTACTGCGCCCATACTTGAATTTTCTAAAAATCTTGTAGAGGAGGCGCTGGCAGATGACGGTGATTATCTTCTTAAACTCTATGAAGGGCATTACGAGAAAGAATATTTACCTTATCATTCAGTCAACGTGGGTTTTTTGGCCGTTGAGATAGGAATATGGAGCGGATTTAATAAATCAGAACTTATGGAACTATCTATATCGGGCCTGCTGCATGATATAGGTATGGCAAAAATAGAAAACATGGTTTACAAAGATTCTAAGTTAAGGAATAATGAACGTAATCTGGTTAAACAGCATCCTGAATCAAGCATGCAGATTCTAAAAAAACTTGGTTGTTTGAGCCAAGACGGGCTTAATGCCGTGAGGAGCCATCATTTTAAAGGCTCACGGGATAAATTCGCGGAAATCTTGAGCCTCGCTGATATATATGAAGCAATTACGCATGTACGCCCCTATAAACAAGCAAAAACTGCGCATCAGGCTATAGCGGAAATAATCGACAAGGAAGCATTGAATTTTCAGCCAAGCATTTTAAAAGTTTTTGTAAATAACATAGGGATATATCCAGCCGGCAGCTGGGTCAAATTAAGTACCGGGGAAGTTGGCCTGGTAACGGGAGTTAACAAAGGTTATCCCTTGCGTCCAAAAGTAAGTATAATTTTTAATCATTCCGGAGAAAGAAATAAAAAAGTAAAGTTTTTGGATTTTATGTCGGAAACATATTTTTACATAGAGGGTCCTTTGGACATTGATGAATTGGAAAAATTGAAATCGAAGTGGGAAGAAAGAAATGAACACTTACAGGCTTTAAATTAAAGCGTATGCACAGATGCGAATAGGAGGGCAATATGGATAGTAGATACAATAAGGTTTTTTTGTTAGCGTGTTGCGCAGTTTATCTGATACCTAATTTATTGTTTGCGCAGGTAGAGGAACAAACTACGGGGGAAGCAAAAAAATCCGAAAGTGGGTATGATTTCTATGACATCAAGACAAAACAGAAAACTGGTTCTTCCAGGAAAATAAGAGAAGATATTTATTATTACGACAAGCATGGTAATTTGGTCGGTAAAGCAAGAAAAGACCGAAACAACAAAAGGGCCTACAACTATTATAATGCTGACGGTGTGAGGGTAGGAACCCTAAAGAAAAAAACAGACGGTTCATATTCATACATGAATGACCAAAGCGGAAAAATTACTCAAACAATGCCTTTGAAAAGAGGTGACGTTATAAGCTTGTCTCCGGAATCTCTTCGGGGCGAACAGAAATAGACGGCGTTTTCGGCTTAGTTCAATTGATTGATAAGAAAGATGGACATCAATAACCAAGAGTTAAGTTATATAACCGAGCTGCTTAACATTTCTACCAAAATGTTAAGTGCTTTTAATTTGGAGAAACTTTTAAGACAAATCCTAAACACTTCTCTTGATTTGCTTAAAGCCGATACCGGTTCTTTGATGCTTATCGAGGAAAACAGTAAAACTTTGAAGATAAAAGCTGCAAGAGGTATAAATGAGGATATTGTTGAAAAGGTTAACGTGGAGATCGGAAAACAAGTCTCTGGATGGGTAGCTAAAGAAGGTAAGCCTTTACTCTTGGTTGGAGGTTTAAAAAATGACCCTCGTTTCGGCAATTTAGATGGAAAAAAGGAAATAAAATCATCTATTTGCGTGCCGCTTAATGTAGAAGGCAGAACCATTGGTGTTTTAAACGTCAATAATGTTTCTTCGCAGAATTTATTTTCCGAGTCGGATCTAAAATTACTTTCTCTCTTAGCTAATCAAGCTGCAATATCAATATGGGGAATCAGGTTATATGAAGAAGCGAAGAAAGCAAACGAAGAAACCAGAATTATGCAAAAGCAATTAATAGAAAAGGAAAAAATGGCTGCCCTGGGGTTATTTACTGCAGGTATTGCTCATGAAATAAACAACCCTTTAGCTACGATAATTGGCAACACCCAGTATCTTATGGAGCATATAACCGCTGGCGCTTTTGGCTGGGATGAGATTAAAGATGTAAGGCAGGCTGCTGAACTTTCTTCAAGGATAATCGCGCGGCTGTTCCAGTATTGCCGTCCTTCAGAAGGAAAGAAGGAGGCAGCCGATATAAATGTCGTCGTGGAACAAATTGTCGAACTGGCAAGAAAACAATTTGAAAAGCAAAGCATCAGGTTTAACCTTAATCTAAAAGCAAACTTACCGAACATAGTTATAGTTTTGGATGAACTCAGGGAAGTTTTTTTAAATATAATATTTAATGCGCAGTCGGTAATGCCGAAAGGCGGAATAATAACCATAGAGACAAAAAGTATAGATGGGGGTAGTTTTGTGGAAGTGATTTTCAGGGATAACGGTCCGGGGATATCAGAACAGATTATAGATAAGATTTTTACGCCATTCTTCAGTACCCGTCGGCCCAAAAGCTTAGGGTTGGGGCTTGCTATTTGCCAGCGCATCATAAGCTCGCACAATGGAATTATAAAAGTAAATTCAAAAATAGGAGAAGGGGCGGAATTCATCATTAGGCTTCCTGCTGCCAAGGGGACTGTATAGCATATGGAAAAAATAAAAATACTGGTTGTTGATGACGAAGCCCCTATCACAAGGCTTCTTTCCAAGGTTCTTACCGAGCAAGGTTACACCGTTTTAACTGCCACCAATGCCCAAGAGGCTTTTGAAATAACTAACGGTCAGGAAATTGATTTGGTTTTTATAGATTTATGTATGCCCGGAATGAATGGGATAGAGGCGATAAAACAAATTAAAAAGAATAATGCAAAGGCAAGGTTCGTAATTATAACTGCTTTTGGGGATATGGCTTCAGTTAAAGAAGCGACGGAGCTGGGTGTCTTCGATTATATCACAAAACCTTTCGATTTGGATTATATCAGGCATTTGGTTAAGCATATACAAATGGCACAAATGAAAGCTTTACCGTACTCTGAATATATGGATAGAATTTTCAGCGGGGAGTTGACTCCGGAAGAAGTAAGGCAGAAAAAATTCGCGTCCTTTAAGGAGGAAGTAGAAGAAAAGCTAAAAAATTTTAAAGATATAAAAAGCCACATGGACAAAGAAATTGACACTTATTATAGTTCACCGTCTTTTCCGGGAACCTTGAAAAATAAAATCAGGAAAATAACGCATAATTTTTATTTTATCGTAATTACTTGCGGCGTTGTAATTGGCATTTTATTCGGCTATATTTATGCAAAAATAAGCAGCAAAAACTTTTATAACGAATATTCGCACGGCAAAAGGGTTACCATAGTCGATTTTTATAAAACCTTAAACGATTTAAAGTATTGGATGCAAAAGCATACAGAGCAGGGCATTCTTTTGGAAAAAGAAACACAATCTGAATAGTGAAGATTTTACTAACTTTAAATTCGTACCAGCTAAAAAGGTTTACTATTTATCCCTAGCCTAATGTAGGGCCGTTGATAAATGGCTTGGCATTTTAAGAGTAGATTAGTTATTTACAATTATCATAGGAGGTAATATGGATAGCCGTAAAGCAAAAAAATTTTCGATACTTATTTATATTATGGTTGTTATCTTTTGTTTCCTCATAGGAACAGCTTCTAGCTCTGTATATCAAAGGTTACCGGCGATGCAGCTACGTTATGAAGCTGAAACCAGGCAACCCAAAAATGAAAAGCAGGTAGCAGAGCAGTTACAAAGGGAAGAGGTTCAAAAGGACATTTTGGAAGATTTTTTCTATAAAGCATTTTATAAACCAATTCGCAATATAAACAATAGCTGGAAGACCCATGTGTCGGATAGTTTGCAGGCAGAACGCAAACGGGTGATTGATGAAAAGTATAGCCATGAGAGATAAATTGTAAAGAAAGGTGGAAAGTGAACGAAGAGGAAATTCTAAATTTAATAGATAAAGGCTGCAGCCAGAGCTTGGAATTGATTAAAGAGCCACCTATGGCTGAGGCTGACAAGAAAGAATTAGCTAAGATTATGGCGGCTTTTGCCAATTCCGCAGATGGAATAATCCTGATAGGCGTAGATAAAAATACCCGCACTGTAGTAGGTATAAATAGTACTTATGATTTTAAAGAAATAGCCAGAATTGATGAAAAATATTGCAGCCCGGCGGTTAGCCCCAAGATTTCTCTGGAAAATATTAGAGGGAAACAGTTAATTTATGTATCTATTGTGCGCGGCGCCAACAGGCCATATTATGCCGAAGGGGATTGCTACGTTAGAGTCGATAAAGAAGTTTTTGCTGCGAGCCACAATGAGATACAGAATATGTATAAAAAAGACAGCAGGCTCAATAAGCAGAGCAGCGACAGCTGGCCGGTTGAGACTGCTCGCTATGAAGATTTGGATAAAACTAAAATAGACCAGTATCTAAAAAACATTGGAGTTATTACCGACGAAAAACATAGAGAAAAAACATTAAAAGACAAAGGAATTCTCATTGAGGCTGCAGATAAGTTGGTACCTACAGCAGCTGGTATGTTGATGTTTGGTAATGACCCGCAATATTTCTTAATTTCAAGCGGAGTCCGCCTGGTCAAATTTCAGGGGAAAAATATAGGCAGTGTTATACTAGACCAAAAAGAAGTAAAAGGCACTATACCGGAAATGATAGATGAATCATGGAAGTTTATTTTTAAACATATGAATATGAGTTCCAAGGTTGAGGGTCTGAAAAGAGAGGATTTTGCTGAATATCCTGCAATCGCAGTTAGAGAAGCTATCGCTAATGCTATCGTCCATAGGGATTATAGCATTGATGGTTCACAGGTACGGATTCTTATTTTCGATGACCGCATAGAAGTATATACGCCGGGCGGGCTTGCTCCTGGAGTAACCGTGGCTAATATGGAATACACACAATATTCCAGAAATAAATTTATTACGCAAATGCTTATGAATACCGGGCAATATATTGAGAAATTAGGAGCAGGGATAAAGAGGATAAAGCTTTCTCTTAGGCAAAATGGGTTAAGGGAACCAATTCTTTTTGATACCGGCGCCGACTTTATTTTAACTATGTTTGGTTCAGTTGAGCGTCAACAGCAACTATCAAGGCAAGATTTAGAAAAAAAGATTCAAAGAGGTATAGCTCCGGCCAAAAGCCCCCAAGAGATTGCGTCTTTATTGAAACAAAACAAGGAAGATGCGAACCACAAAAGCACATATATCAACTCCCATACCCGGCCAGATATCAAGGATGTTAAAAAACCAAAAAAGAGGCTCATCCAAATTGGTATAGGTATTGTTATGCTTTTGGTTTTAGTCTTCGCTTTAGCTTTTAATACTAAGCCCCGTGACCCTCTTGCCTTATATCACCGGGCATCGGTTCTGCACAATCGTGGAAATTATCGTGAA
>JAQVOZ010000159.1 GCA_028702365.1 Candidatus Omnitrophota bacterium
GCTAAATGTTCTTTTAAAATTTATTCCCCGGTAGCTCAATTGGTAGAGCGGCTGGCTGTTAACCAGTAGGTCGTAGGTTCGAGCCCTACCCGGGGAGCCAATAAAAATGCCCGTCTTTGTGACGGGCATTTTTATTGTTGGGTTAGTTGGTAAGGCGAGAACGCAAAGTAGAGAGCCCTACCCGGGGAGTTTTTGACTTTATAACCTTTTATGATAATATATTGTATAAAGTTTTTAGAATATTTTGATAATATAAGTATAAAAAAATGAGCGAAACGCAAGAGACTAAAAAAAATAATAAAAATCGAAGGCTTTCAACTGCGTTTCACGATTTAATCGTCCTTTGCTTGGTTGTTATTAATATATTTATACTGTCATATTTTTTTAACATATTTGAGTTTCTTGTTAAAATATTTTATCAAAACCCCCAGAGAATAGTCTATATTGATGAAATTATTGTTATACTTTTGACCATAAGTATCGGTTTAACTGTTTTTTCCTGGCGTAGATGGCGCGAGTCTAAGAGAGAGGCTGCTGAGCGCATAAAAAATCAGGAAATGCTTCGCGAAGTTGCCGAAACAAAAGCAGAGGTTGAAAGAATTATCAGCAAGCAACTCCGCGCGGATATGGACCAGCTTAAACACGAAGTAAAAGAAATACTCTATTTGCTTAGCGCCAAACACAAACAGTAGGTTAACTTAGGGTTTATTATTTGGGCCCAGCTTATTAAAGGCATTTAAAAAAGGAGACTGACATGAATTTGAGCAGGACAATAATTATGTTTTTTGGGGTTATCCTGTTTGGCCTTTCTGGTGTTTTTGCCCAGCAGGTTGGCGCTCCGTCCATTAAGGCTGATTTTCAGAAAATAGACACGAACAAAGACGGATTCATAACTTCCGATGAATTGCAAGCGCATCAAACTAAACAGTTTAATAAACTGGACAAGAACAAGAATGGAATTATCGAGAAAAGCGAACTAAAAGATGATAAATCTAAAATGTTTGAGAAAGCTGACAAAAATAACGACAGTCAAATCAGCCAGGAAGAAGCTTTTGAAAATTTCAATGATTATTTCAATAGCATGGATGCCGATAAAGACCGGAGAGTATCGGAGAGTGAATTTGAAGAGTACTGGCCGATTAATTTAAGGTTTTAATATAAACCGTAAAAATACTTTACGGTTTCCTGCCGTACAATTCTATGAAAAAAACTATTCTGGTGTTTTGTTTATGCTTTTTATGTATTTCCTTTGGCGAAAAAAACTGCGAAGCAGCCAGTGAGCGCGGTATTTTTGTTACGGTATTACAAGAGCCGCAGGTGCTTTTAAGCCGCAGAGAAATCATAAGATTGGTTGACTTCGCGCAAAAAACGCATACCAAAACCCTTTTTATCCAGATTTACCGCGCAAATCGTTCGTGGTTTCCTTCACGCATTGCAGATTCAAGGCCATATGAGGCATGTTTAAAAAGTGTTTCAGAAGATTCTTTTGCATTTCTTATAAAAGAAGCGCATAAAAGAGGCATCAAGGTGCATGCCTGGCTTAATTTATTAAGCCTTAGCAATAATAAAGATGCAAAAATTCTTAAAAAGTACGGCCCGGGAATCCTTACGAGAAACCTAAAAAAGAAAAAAACAATAGAAGATTATAAAATAGATAAACAATACTTTCTTGAGCCCGGTGATTTAAGGGTGAGAGGGGAACTTTTGGCTTTGGTTGACGAAGTCCTGGATAACTATCCGGAATTGGATGGCCTCCAGTTCGATTATATCCGCTATCCTGATAAAAATCCCGCTTATGGTTATACAAATATGAACGTAAAACGTTTCAAGCAAGCCACAGGCTCCAGGGGAATTAAAAACGATAGCGCCGCCTGGCAAAATTGGAAGCGGGCGCAGGTAACAGAGTTGCTTACCCAATTGGTTAAAAGAGCGCGCATGCGCCGTCCGGACATCCAGGTTTCAGCAACAGGTTGCGCTCCGTATATCCGTGCATATTATGAGGCTTTTCAGGATTGGTCTTTCTGGCTTAAAACCGGCCTTGTTGATTTTGTTACAGTCATGACTTATTCTGCTCAATTATCGGAGTTTGAAAAATATACAAACGAAGCAAAGAAGAAAACAATTAACCCGAAAAAAATCAATCTTGCAATCGCGGCTTACAAGCTAAATGATTCTCCGGCAATCTTTGCGCAGGAGCTAGATTTTTGTGAAGGGTCCGGAAGTTTATCCTGTGTTATTTTAGGTTACGGAGATTTACTGAAAACACCCGCCTTGGGCAATATTTTATTGCGCGATGTCAAGGCTGTAAAGGCTTTGCCTGGGGCAGAGCAGTGAAAAAATTATTTCCTTATTTTCTCAATTATTGTTGTAGAATTTATGAAATTATTTATAATAAATTAATAGGGTGATTAGAGCAAATAAGCTTTGAAATACAATGAAGTTTTCAAAAAAACATAAAATACGAATAGCTATTACGGCTACGCTTTTTATACTTTTTGTAATCGCTAATTTCTATACGGTAAGAGCGCTTGCCCTTTACAGTACTGAACTGTATCTCTATGACAAATTACTGGTTGCTTATCACTTTGCGGGAATGAATGGCTTAAGGCAGGAGCTTAGCAGTGTGCTTACACATGACAAAATGCGCCATGAATTAGCAGTGGCTCGGAATTTTGAAAAGAATCTGGCAAGCGTAAAAGAACCAGATAAATTTTTAGCTGATATCGTAAGCGACAGGAAAAGTAAAATAAATTTTCTTAGAAATCTGCGCAGTATTGCTTTTGTGCTTATTCTTGGAGTGCTTTTGCTGCGTACAATAATTGACAGGTGTTTTGAACCAAAACCAAAGGTTTTTTTAGATTGAATTTGTCCTAAAAAATGGCATAATAAACCTAAATGACAAATATATTCGAACCCTACCTTTTAAGCTTCATTCCTATATTTGTGGCAGTAGATGCTATCGGCAATGTTCCGATATTTGTTTCGCTTGTAGAAACCGTTAAGGGGCCAAAAAGGCGCAAAATCATAATAGATGCGGTGACAACAGCTACTGCTATGGCTGTTATATTTATGGTAGCCGGAAAATTTATCTTGCGCCTGCTTGGTATAACTATAAGTGATTTCCAGGTCGCTGGCGGCGCATTTCTGTTTATTATTGCAGTTAGGCTCCTTTTCCCCGGCGCAGAGAAAAAAGTTAATTCCTTAGGCGGAGACAAGGACATAGGTATTTTTCCGTTGGGCACCCCTCTTATCACTGGCCCTGCGGTTTTAACTACCACACTTATGATGGTAGATAAATACAATATAATACCAGCTTTTGTATCTCTTGTTCTTAATATGCTTATTGTCTGGGTTAGCTTAGATCGCGCTGAAGTCATTATGAATGTGATTGGGCCAAGCGGAACCAGGGCTTTTTCGAAGATTATGTATATTTTGCTTGGGGCAATAGGCGTTATGATGGTGCGTCATGGCGTTACAGCCATGTTGATTCATTAAAGATAAAAGCGCTTTTCCTAAAAAATTACTGTTTTTCTTGCAATAGACTGCTTTTTCGCTAAAATAGTAATACAGCCACATTTTATCCCGCTGGATTGCCAAATCTTCCAACAGGGTTTTACAGCGTTTCGGCGGCAAGCATTCCAAAATATTTAATTATGAAAATCAAATTCCGCATATTCTTTGCGATATGTGCCGTTGTTTTTGTTTCTTCATTTTTCTTCGCAATAGCTGGCTACAAAGCACAAGAAAACGCCCTGCTGAACGGGGCAGACCAAAAACTCTATGCCGCTGCGTTAATGTCCAAAGCGATGCTTCCCGATAATTACCACGACAATCTTGCTCAAAATTCCTTTACGCAGGAAGATTATAATGCAATTATTGTAGCCAGAAACGATAAGCTTTGTAAAGAGTTTGGGTTGCAATATCTTTGGAGCAATATGGTTGTTGATGGGAAAATCGTTTTCACCACTTCAGCCTCT